>URAQ01000247.1 GCA_900545875.1 uncultured Collinsella sp. | reverse complement strand
CAAACCACCCCTTTTAGGGGTGGTTTTGATTTGTTGAACACATGGTCGCTACGTCCGCGCCGGGTCCAAACGGTCAGCAATCATCCGTGAACGGTGTTTGTTCAAAAAAGAACAAAGATAAACAAATAATGGTTGCAGTCGCTGTTCGAATGTGTTCAAATAAACATGAACAGTGAAGAACCGCACATTCAGATGCCCGGACCTGAACGCGATTCAACACTTCCAAACAGAAACTACGCACCTGCGTATCTCTCAAGGAGGATGTCATGAGGGTTGTAATCGCTTCCGATGCCGACGGTATGTCGATGAAGGAGTCCATCAAGGAGATGCTCATCGCCGACGGTCACGAGGTCGTCGACTATTCCGAGACCCCTGCCGCGGACTTTGTCGATTCCGCGACCGCCGTTGCCAAGGACCTGCTGGAGCACAAGGATTCCCAGGGCTTCGCATTCGATAAGTACGGCGTCGGCTCCTATATGGCCGCCGTCAAGATTAAGGGTATGGTCGTCGCCAACATTTCCGACGAGCGTTCCGCCTACATGACCCGCGAGCACAACGGCTCGCGCATGGTCACCATGGGCCCGGGCGTTGTGGGCACCGAGGTCGCTAAGAAGATCGCCCGTGAGTTCCTGCGTGCCCAGTACGCCGGCGGCCGTCACCAGATCCGTGTCGACATGCTCAACAAGATGGCCTAACGAGAGCCACCGAGAACTCGAACTTCTACCTCAACTTGTGAATTCAGACGAAAGGACGTTCTGATGAAGAAGACCATCGCAATCGGTTGCGACCATATCGTTACGGACGAGAAGATCTATCTGGCCGACCGCCTGGAGCAGGCTGGCTACAAGGTGCTCGACTGCGGCACCTACAGCCACACCCGTACGCACTATCCCATCTACGGTAAGGCCGTGGGCGAGGCTGTTGCCAGCGGCAAGGCCGACTTTGGTGTGGCCCTGTGCGGCACCGGCATTGGCATCACCAACGCCGTCAACAAGGTCCCCGGTGCCCGTTGCGCCCTGGTCCGCGACATGACCTCTGCCCTCTATGCCCGTCGTGAGCTCAACGCCAACATCGTGGGCTTTGGCGGCAAGATCACCGGCGAGTTCCTGATGGCCGATATCATGCTTGCCTTCCTGGAGGAGCCCTACGAGAAGACCCCCGAGCACGATGCCCTGATCGCCAAGATCGATGCCTGCAATAAGGCCGACGCCGAGGCTCAGGCTGACCCGCACTTCTTTGACGAGTTCCTCGAGAAGTGGGACCGCGGCGAGTATCACGACTAATTAGGTTCCGGCGTTCTGCCGAACGCCGGACCGGCCGACGCTGCGAAGCCATCTGGCGGGCAATCTGCCGTTCAGCTTCGGCGGCATGACCGGAAGGTCAATGCCGCCTCGCTTCACGGCACCTTGCCTCGCCAGCTGACTTCTCGCTGACGTTGGGGGTACCTGTGGGGTTACCGCTGTTGTTGCGAAGCTTTCTGGTTCAGTAAGCTGCTCCGATAACACGTTTGCTTGCTGAGCTTGTGGGCTTCGTTTTGGCGGGACCCAGTATTCTGCAGCTTTTCAATTGACGGCTCGCGTTTCTGTGAGGGGGCGCGGGCCGGTTTTCTATCAGCCCTATTGACTTGGCGGGCTGTCGTAAGAAAGGGAAGGCTCCTATGGAGTTTGTTCTTGATAACGGTTCTATCCGCGTGGCACTGAGCACGGCTGGCGGATCGTTCACTTCGATTAAAGCCAACGGTCGCGAGTACCTGTGGCAGGGCGATCCTTCGGTCTGGTCGGGCCAGGCACCCATTTGTTTCCCGATCTGTGGTGGCCTTCGTGACGGTCACGCAATGACCATGGGCGGTCGCGAGGTAAAGCTCGCCCGCCACGGCTTTGCGCGCAAACAGGAGTGGAAGCTTGAGGAGCAGAGCGACAACATGGTTGCGCTGAGCTTAAGCTCTGCCGACCATGCTGAGTTGCTCGAGCAGTACCCGTATCCGTTTAAAATCGTTGCTCGTTACACGATCGATTCGGAAAAGGTGGCCGTGTCGTACGAGGTGACCAATGAGGGCACCGAGGACATGCCGTTCTTTGTGGGCGGTCACCCCGGCTTTAAGTGCCCGCTCGACGAGGGCGAGTCTTATGACGATTATGAGCTTCGTTTTGAGCAGCGTGAGGCCACCGAGCTCTGTACTGCCGTTCCCTCGACGGGCCTGATTGATGTTGAGCATCGCAGCAAGAACCCGATGGTTGGCCATGACCTGCCGCTGACCCACGAACTCTTTGACTTCGCGGAGACCATCTTTGACGTGCTCGAGAGCCGCGTGGTTACGCTGACCAAGAAGACCGAGGACAAGGGCGTGCGCCTGACGTTCCCCGATATGCCGTACCTGATTGTGTGGAGCAAGCCCGAGGGCGACTTTGTGGCTGTTGAACCGTGGGGTGGTCTGTCCACCTGCTCCGACGAGGACGATATTCTGGAGCACAAGCGTGGCTGCCTGGTGGCCAAGCCGGGAGAGACCGTCACTCGCGGCTTTGAGATCGAGATTCTTTAACGAGTTATCGTATGTTTGGGGCGGGTTATGCCGCCCCGGAACAGGAGTTCAACATGATTCTGACCGTTACCATGAACCCGTCGATTGATACGCGCTATCAGCTCGACAAGCTGATCATCGACGATGTTAACCGTGTGACGCCCGAAAAGACCGCTGGCGGCAAGGGCCTCAACGTGAGCCGTGTGCTGCTGCAGTTGGGCGACGATGTGCTCGCGACCGGTCTGCTCGGCGGCCACATGGGTGCCTATATGGCCGAGCTTATGGATGCCGACGGCGTCAAGAACGACTTTGTGCCCATCGCCGGTGAGACGCGCATTTGCCTGAATATTCTGCACGAGGGTAATCAGACCGAGCTTTTGGAGAGCGGCCC
>URAQ01000246.1 GCA_900545875.1 uncultured Collinsella sp. | reverse complement strand
GCTTCCGAGCAGGAGACTGGCACCAATCCGCTCGCCATCGTCGGCGTTGCCGCCGGCGTCATCGGTCTCGCCATCGTCGGCGTGTTCGTGTTCACCAAACGTCGGTAGGTGAGGGCTGTGTCCAATAAATCCAAGGACGCTGACCCCAAGCAACCAGATTCCTCGTTCATTCAGCTCGATGATCCAAAGCAAAAGGGCGCCGCTTCGGCGGCGCCCGCCCCACGGCACAAAGCGCTCCTTGGCGTTCTGACTGCCGCGTGCACCATTCTGATCGTCGTCTCGCTGGGCTTTGTCCATCCCTCCGAGAGCGGCGCCTGGTCCGTTGATTGGATTTTTCAGTCCGTGACGGGGGAGAGCGTCGTTTCCAAGGATGATAATGGGTCTGGCTCGTCTACCGCTTCGGGCGAGGCCAGTTCCAAGGATTCCAAATCTTCGAATGATGCAAAAGATGAGTCCAAGGGCTCGAACGACGCCAAGGACGATTCCGGGTCTTCGCACAAGGAATCGGATAAAAGCTCGGATAGCAAGAAGTCCTATGGTCAGGATAGCAAGAAGACTGGAGCGAAATCCGCCGCCCAGAATACGGGAGCTGGCGATACTTCCAATGTGTCTGGCGGTGCTTCTTCGGGCGGCGGTCAGTCGTCTGATGGAGCCTCCAGCTCTAATGGCGGAAGCGCTTCCTCGGGTGGCCAGGGCGGCTCGCAGGAGTCCAACTACGTAACGGTGACAGTTTCGGTCACATCGAGCGCTGTGGGCAATCCTGTGTCCTCTGGTGGCACCTTTACCTTTAACGAAGGCGCTACCGTCTACGATGCCCTGTGCGCGCTGGGCCTTTCTGTCAACGCACACGGCTCGTCGTACGGCACGTATGTTTCCGCGATTGGTGGTTTGGCCGAGAAACAGTACGGCGGCACGAGCGGCTGGATGTACTCCGTCAACGGCACAACGCCCATGACGGCCTGCAGCAACTACGTTCTCTCCAACGGCGACAACGTAGTTTGGTATTACGTGACAGGCTAGAGACCTCGACATAGCGCGCCAGACGGGCGGTTCGGACCAACATCCGAGCCGCCCGTTTTTCATGCGAATGGGACTGGATCGCCGGGTCTCTCGGCAAACAAAAAAACCGGTTGGAACGGGAATTCCAACCGGTTATACATTCAAGCAAATAGTGAATCGACTACGACCGTGCGCCCTCGAGGAAGAAGCGGCGGCTGAAGTAGTTGTACCAGGTGACGAGGAACGTGGCGATGGCCTTCATGGCCTGGTAGCCGATGCTCAAAAACGTGACGCCCACAAACATGTACAGGTCGTTGAGGCCCAGGCCGATCACCGACAGGATGGTGAAGATCGTGAACTCGCGCTTGCGGCTCATGCCTTCGCGGTGGTCGAACACGTACTTCATGCTGAGCCAGTAGTTGACCACGACGGACGTGATAAACGAAACCGTGGTGCTCATCAAAAAGTCGAGGTGGAACAGCTCGACGAGCGCAATGAGCATGCCCCAGTCGATGCCAAAGGAGATAAGACCCACGACGGCAAACTTGAGGAACTGCTTGGTATGAGGTTGTGCCAGCGCCTTGCGCACGTAATCACATCCAATGCGTTGATGAATCGAGCAGAGGATACTTTAGAGCTTTTACAAGGGAAACGTAAGGTCTTTGCCAAGAACTATATGAACTCGCCAAATTTTCAAGAGCTAATCCGCAAACGTTGAAAATTTGCCCGTAAACGAGCGACACCCACGGACGATACTGCGCTGAGTGCGCGTCGTCCGTGGGCGCCGTAATGCTGCAGGGGTTTCGAGCTATTTTGTCTCGTCGCCCTCCAGGAAGATTTTTCGGGTCACAAAGTTGTAGACCATGACAAGCGCGGTGGCGCAGATCTTGGCGATATTGGCCTCGAGTCCCAGGCCGGCGTTGAGCGCCAGCACGATGCCGTCGTTGAGCACCAAACCGATCACGGACAGCACGACAAAGATGATGAACTCGCGGCGGCGGCTCATGCCTTCCTTGTGCGCAAACACGTACTTCATGCTTGCGAGGTAGTTAAAGATGAGTGAGATGATAAAGCCGCTGGTGTTGGCGATTAGGATGTTGAGGCCCAGACCGTAGTGGAGCAGATTCATAATGCCAAAGTCGATAACCGTGGCAATGACACCGACGACGCCAAATTTCATGATCTGCGCAAGGAGCTTTTGCATGGTACCTGCCTTAGGGTGGCGCCGGGACGCCGTGGGGATGACAAACTCAGCAAGTTTAGCCAATCCCCGTAGGCGGGGCTAGGCGCGCTCCTCGATAGCACCGTTTCTATATGCATCGAGCAGCTGACGCAGATCCTGGATTTGGCTGCGGATCTTGGCGCCAGTATCGGTGTCGCTCACCATGCGGCGACGGTCTGCTTGGTCAAAACGGTTGGTCTCGCTTTTGATGTCCACGTTGCGCGTGAGTGCCTCGGCAACCGTCGTAAAGGCCCGGTGCGACTTGAGGCGGCAGCCGCGCGAGCTCGAGATGAGCGTATAGCCGGCGATACCCGTCTTGGGATGGTAAGCGCGGCAGAAGCCGCCATCGATGACCAGCAGCTTGCCCTCGGCACGGATGGGCTGCTCGCCCTTGGTGGTTTTAACGGGCGTGTGGCCGTTGATGATGTGGCCGGTCGGCGAGCATGCCATGGGCGCGACGCCAAACTCGCGCATGATGTCATCGCAGACCGAGGGCGACTTGGTAAGCGTAAAGTACGGGTCCATCGGCTCGACCCAGGTGCTCTTATCGGCGATATAAGCGCGTTCAAAGGTACGCACCAGGCGCCCGCTGGCGGGTGAGTTAAAGCCGATCCACAGGTACCACATCCAGTCGAGGGCGTCGCGGTCGCCCACGCGCCAGGCGCGGCGGGCGATATGGTCGCAAAAATCG
>URAQ01000245.1 GCA_900545875.1 uncultured Collinsella sp. | reverse complement strand
AGCTGCGAAAACTTAAACGTCGCATCGAGCGCGACCGCGTTCGTATTGCCCACAGCTGCAAACTCAATAACCCCTGCATGCTTAAGGGCATGCACAACAGCCGCCAGCGTATCGTGGTCGATCCCGTCGATGGTCGCATTAAGCTCGCTCACCTTGGCAGCCAGGATGTTCTTAAGGCTCTGCTCCATGTTGTCGAGCGATACCTCGTCGGTCAGGCCCTCGTTGCGCTGACTCTCCAAGTCGCGCGCCAACGAAAACTGAAAGCTGCGGAAGCTGCCAAAGCCAAGCTTGCGGCAGAAGCGCGAAACGGTCGCCTCGGACGTGGCGGCGGCGCGCGAGAGCTGAGCCGCCGTGAGGCGTGGCGCCTCGGACTGGTGCTCCAATATATAGTCGACAATGCGCTGCTCGGACTCGCTGTATCCCTGATGGGTACTAATGAGGGAAAGTGCGCTCTTGCTACTATCGGTCATGGATGGCTCCTGGTTGGCATGAAAATCTAGCTTGATTTGCAATGCCATAGTATACGGGCATTTTCAATTACAAGATACACCTTGCCGTTTCAAGTGTTGATGGTAAACTTTCACTTACCGTTTACGGTTATGAAAGAACCTTTCACCGGAGATTTGCACCTTGGCTCTTCTCACGCGGACGGTAGGTTGGTATCTTTCAGTTGTGGAAAAACGCGCATCGAAGCGCGTGTAGGGGAGCGCCCGCGGGCGCTGTACTCAAGAAGGAGGGACACATGGCTAAGTTTGACATCATCGCCGCGACCGGTTGCCCGACCGGCATTGCGCACACCTTCATGGCGAAGGAGGCGCTGGAGAAGGCAGCTGCCGAGCGCGGTCTGACCATTAAGGTCGAGACTCATGGCCAGGTCGGTGTCGAGAACGAGCTCACCAAGAGTGAGATCGCTGGTGCCAAGGCCGTCGTCGTCGCAGCAGACAAGGATGTCCAGGCTGAGCGTTTCGCCGGTAAGCCCATGGTTTCCGTTGGTGTTTCCAAGGCCCTGTCCGTTGAGGCCGCCGGTAAGCTGATTGACCGCGCGCTCGCCGCCAAGGGCGACAGCACGGTTGCAGCCGCTGCCGATGTCGAGGACGAGGTTGAGGAGAAGGAGTCCATCGGCCACATCATCTACAAGCACCTCATGAACGGCGTCAGCCACATGCTGGTCTTCGTCGTTGCTGGTGGTGTTCTGACCGCCGTTTCGTTCCTGTGGGGCATTACGTCCTTCGATTCGACGGCGTCTGACTACAACAGCTTTGCTGCTATGCTCAAGATCATCGGCGGCATCGCCATGAACCTTATGGTTCCGGTGCTTTCCGCCTACATCGCCGAGTCCATCGGCAAGCGCCCGGCGCTCGTCCCCGGCTTTGTTGCCGGTATGATCGCCATCCAGGGCCTGCCTGTTAACGCCGAGACCGGCATGATCGACGCCGGTGGCACCGGCGTGGGCTTCGGCTTCCTGGGCGGCATCGTCGGCGGCTTCCTCGCCGGTTATGTCATCCTGCTGCTCGAGAAGGTCTTTGCCGGTCTGCCCAAGAACCTGGACGGCCTCAAGGCTATCTTCCTGTACCCGCTGTTCTCGACGGCTATCGTCGGCCTGGTCATGCTCGGCATTTCCGGCCCCATGGCTGCCATCAACACCGCCATGATGGACTTCCTCAAGGGCCTGTCCGCCTCTGGCGCCGTTGTCCTGGGTCTTGCCATCGGCTGCATGTGCGCCTTTGACATGGGCGGCCCGGTCAACAAGGCTGCTTACGTTACCGGTACCGCTATGCTCACCGAGGCACTGGCCGCCGGTGTTGGCACCGATACCTACAACTTCGGCACCAACTTCATGGCTGCCGTTTCCGCCGCCTGCATCGTTCCGCCGCTGATCACCACCTTCGCCGTCGTTGTCGGCAAGAAGTACTTCAGCCAGGAGGACCATGACGCCGGTGTCGTCAACCTCATCCTTGGTTGCACCCACATCACCGAGGGCGCCATTCCGTTCATGACCAAGAACATCTGGCCCGTCATGCCTATCATGATGCTCGGTTCCTCTATCGCTTCGATCCTGACCATTATGTTCAACGTTCACGATCCGGCGCCTCACGGTGGCTTCCTGGTCCTGCCCGTTGTCGAGAACGGTCCGCTGTGGGTCCTCGCGATCCTCATCGGCGCCGTGGTCGGTGGCATCCTGTTCGTGGCCTTCAAGAAGTACGACTTTGAGAAGAATCAGAAGGCCGCTCCTGCAGCCAAGCCGGTTGAGGCCCCCAAGGCCGCTGCCGTCGAGGCCCCCAAGGCCGAGGCTGCCGACTTCGTGAAGGTCGAGAATGTCTTTGTCGCCGAGGACTTCGCTTCTCGTGACGAGGCTCTGAGCTTCGTTTCCAACCAGGCTGTCAAGGCCGGTATCGCCAGCGACGCCGACGCCGTGATGAATGCCTTCCTGGCCCGCGAGGCCGAGGGCACCACGGGCATGATGGAGGGCTTCGCCATCCCGCATGCCAAGTCCGATGCCATTACCGAGGCTGCCGTTATCGTCGTCAAGGACGAGTCCGGCGTGACCGGTTGGGACACCATGGACGGCGCTCCCGTTAACGTGGCCATCGCACTGCTCATCCCCGGTGCCCAGGCCGGCACTACGCACCTCAAGATCCTGTCCAAGGTCGCCGAGGCGCTCATGGACGAGGACTTCCGTGCCACCGTCAAGGGTTCCACCGACGCCGCCGAGATCGCCAAGACGATCAACGCCCGCCTGGTCTAATCCAGCAGTTAGCGATTAATATCGCCCCTGTAACAAAGGCGGAGACCCTCTCCAGGGCCTCCGCCTTTTTCGAAACCAGAGAACGCACCGGTTGATCCCATCAGCCAAAATTCCTTTCAGCCGACATTACTCTGGACCGACCGAGTTTCCGCAGCTTGTTCGCCCACAGGGGCCCGTGCGCGG
>URAQ01000244.1 GCA_900545875.1 uncultured Collinsella sp. | reverse complement strand
TGCCTGGCCGGCGGCGAACAGCTGGCTGGCGTTCATGCCGCCCATGCCACCTGCCATGCCCATGCCCATAAAGCCTGCCATCGCGCCGTTGGGGTTGGCGGCTGCCGCGCGCATTGCGTCGCTCTGGGCGCTGGCGATGTTGGCTGCCGCCATGGTGGGATCGCGCATGACCGCGGCTTTCTGCAGGTCCTTGATCATCTGCTCGTCCTCTTGCGAGGCGGCGATGGAGTTGACGCCAAAGCTCACGATCTCGACGCCGCGCAGGTCACGCCAGTCGGCAGAGAGGACCTCGTTGAGCGCGCGGGCGAGCTCGGTGGTGTGGCCGGGGATGGCGCTGTAGCGGATGCCCATCTCCGAGATCTTGGCAAAGGCGGGCTGCAGGGCGGTGAGCAGCTCGGACTTAAGCTGACTGTCGATCTTGTCGCGCGTGTAGCTATCGGTCACGTTGCCGCATACGTTGGTGTAGAACAGCAGCGGGTTGGTGATGCGGTACGAATACTCGCCGTTGCAGCGCACGGAGATGTCGACGTCCAGACCAATGTTGTTGTCGACCACGCGGAAGGGCACGGGTGAGGCGGTGCCGTACTTGTTGCCGATGATCTCCTTGGTGTTGATAAAGTAGACGCGCTGGTCCTTGCCCGCGTCGCCGCCAAAGGTAAAACGGCTGCCGATATTGGCGAAGGTCTCCTTGATGGAGTCGCCCAGGTTACCGCTAAAGACGCTCGGCTCGCTGCCGGTATCGAAGACGAACTCACCGGGCTCCAGCGCGACTTCGATGATCTTGCCGTTTTGCACCACGAGCATGCCCTGGCCGTCGTTGACGGCGATGACCGAGCCGTTGGAGATGACGTTGTCCTCGCCGCGCGTGTTGGAGCTGTGGCCACCGGTGCGTTTGCTGCCCTTGCAGGCCAAGACGTCAGCAGGCATCGATTCGCAGTAGATAAATTCCTTCCACTGGTCGGCCATGACGCCGCCGGCAGCTCCCAATCCAGCTTTCAAGAGTCCCATGGTGATCTTCCTTTCTCGTCAAAGGCCGGGTGGTATTGGTTGGATTGCTTAGTCGTCCTTGTCGTCTTTCATGACAACGGTGGTCTCGGTGTGGCTGAAGGTGTCGTGCTTCTCGGTCAGGTCGAGCTCGCCACAATACTCATCGGCGCAGGTTGCCTCGTTGGCCGTCTTGAGCTGGCCTACCAGTAGCACGTCTCCGATAATCACGATGATCAGCGGCGCGATGATGTTGATGAGGATGCCCTCGATATCAAAGGTGAGGTAATCCGGATCGAAGGCGTTCTCACCCATAAAGAGAATCTGGGAGAGGATAAATCCGATCACAAAGAACAGCACCGAGGCGATGGCGAGCTTGGGCTTGGAGCAGGGGAGCTCGCCGACCAAGCGGCCGGTCTGGCCGTTCATGGCAAACAGGTAGCTCTTGCCGTTCCACGAGGTGGAGAGCATCCAGACGGGGAACAGGGCGTAGTCGCTGTCTTCCCAGGTGTAGTCGAGCTGCTTGCTTTCGACCGTGGCATCGTCGTATTCGTCGACGACGGTCTCGCGCAGGGCCGAGACCGTGCTTTCTTCCATGCGGCGCTCGGCGCGCGCCTTGCAGGTCTCGCAGTCCTCGTCGTAACGGTTGGCGATGTAGCCGGGCATATATGCGACCGAGAACGGGCGCAGTGCGTCGTAGTCAAACGGCTCGATGGCATCCATGTGGCCGTCGGGCATCTTGGACGATCCGTCGACGGGCACGCGCTTAAACGAGATATTGCCCTTGCGATAGGCATCGTAGTGGTCGGTGGTCGTGACGGTGCGGTCGGATTCCTCGGTCACGGTCTCGTTGGTCGCGTCAAAGTACACTTCGCCATCCACGCGGGCGCCGTAGAGCCAAAACGGCACGTAGACGCCTTGGACCTCGTCGATGTGGTTGCCGGTGACAAAGCTCTTGGGCAGCAAGATCTTGCCCTTGTAGTGTTCCTTGAGTGCGGCCGTGACGTCGTCGTGCCCGAGCTTAAACGGAATTACCAGGTCGGGCGAGAAGTCGCCAGAGAGCTGGCCGGGCGCCACGGCGGAGTTGCCGCAGTACGGGCAGGTGGTGACGGCGACGGTACCGTCGGACACGAGCTCGGCGCCGCACGACGAGCAGATGTAGCCGGCGTTTTGGGCCAGCTCCTGCACGGCATCGTCGGCGACGGGCTTGGGCGTTGCGGCTGCCGCATCGGCTTTGGCATCGGCCTTGTCCTGGCGCTCGCGATAGAGGGCCTCGACTTCTTCGACTTCAAAGCGCGAGTCGCAGTAGTCGCAGACGAGCTTTTGCTCGGCACTGGCAAAATGCAGGGGGCCGCCACACGCGGGGCACTGATAGTTGACGCTCTCGAAGGCCATGATCGGTCCTTTCGCTGCCGGAGGCTATGCGCCGATGGCGCCGCCGCAGTATTCGCAGCGCCCACTGGCATCGGGAATGGTGGTGGCTCCGCAGAAGGGGCAGGTGACCGCGGTCTTGGGAGCCTTGGCGGCCACGACACTGTCGCGCGTTTCCTGACGCAGCTGCACCAAGGCGTCGCGAACTTCGGTTGCCTGGCGCTTGGCCTCGCGGTATTCGATGGAACCGCGCTGATCGATGGTGGAGTCGTTCACGCGCAGGTTGATCTCGGTAAAGTACGGCGTGTTGACGTGGATGGTCAGGTTAAAGTCGTAATCCAGGTCGTAGCGCGGCGGGTTGTAGCTCTCGCGCTCGCCGTCCTTGGTCTCGCGATAGATCTCGGTGCGCTGCTCGTCGATATCCATATCGCAGCCGAGTACCTGCGAGAACTCGATGATGTCGGGATTGGCGTCGCGCCAGCGGCTCTGCGAAGTGATGATCAGCAGGCCCGCGTCCTCATCGAGCATAATATTGGTGCGCCCGGCAGAAAGCGTGCGCGTGGGGTTGAACGAAGACAGG
>URAQ01000243.1 GCA_900545875.1 uncultured Collinsella sp. | reverse complement strand
CCCGCCGAGGAGTGGGGACAGCAGCCCTCGATCGCCAATGCCGAGCGCCTGGTCGTGGTGGGTCGCGGCATTGGTTCCAAGAAAAACCTGCCGTTGATGCGAAGGCTCGCCGAGGCTCTGGGTGCCGAGCTTGGTTGCACGCGTCCCGTCGTGGAGGCGGGTTGGCTGGAGTATCGCCACCAGATTGGCCAGACGGGCGTATCGGTTTCGCCCAGGCTTCTCGTGAGTATCGGTGTTTCGGGCGCCATCCAACATCTTGCCGGCATCGGTGGGGCGGAGTGCATCATCGCCATCAACGAGGACCCGGATGCCCCCATTTTCGGTGCTGCCCAGTACAAGGTTGTTGGGGACGCCGTCGAGGTCGTCGAGGAGCTGCTGGCCCAGCTTGAGCGCTAGGCGCGCGCCAGCCAGTCGCGCATCTCGTCCTTTAGGCGGCTCCAAGTTGCCTGCGTGGCGGGGTCGGTAAAGGGCCGCGTAATGCCAAAGGGCGCGTCGAGCAGGCGGTGGATATCGCCCTGTTCGCGCGCCAGCGCGCGGCTTGCTGGATAGACGAGCTCAAACATAAAGCAGATAAGCCCCACCAAGAAGTCGGCGGGCTCATCGCGCTCATCGCGTGCGACGCAGCGGTGCTCGTCAAAGGCGGCAAGTGTCGGCGACGAGAAACGGCTGCCGAGAAACGTCTTCTCGTCCACCTTGAGGATAGTGTCGACAGTGCTGTCGGCGATGGTGCGCATAATGTCGATCTTGTCGCCATCGCGCACGATATCGCAGAAGCTCCGCGTGCGCTCGTCGAGCTGCGCGGGTAGACGGAAATCGCTGTGATAGGCAATGCTCGCTCGGATGAGCTCATCTTCTGCCGGGTCATCGATAAAGTCGCGGATGCTCGTTACGGCGGGTGCATCGGCGGGATTCTCGCCAAAGAGGACCTCGATGCCCAGCGCCGCATGGCTCATGCTCTCGGCGTCCTTAAAGGTGTCCCAGCGTCGCAGCTGCTCAAAGCGGCCCATATCGTGTAGCAGGCCGCAAAGCCATGCCAGGTCAATATCTTCTGACGACCAGCCCTGCTCGCGCGCTACGGCATCGCATGCCTCGGCCACGTGGTACGTATGCTCGATTTTGAGCGCGATGCGTGGGTTGGTGGCGTCGTAGGCATCGGTGTAGCTTTTGAAGGCCGCGCGCGCCCGGTCTCGATCGATAGCTGTCATAATGACTTCCTAAAAAGTTGTGTCTTTCGATCCGGTGGCAATTGTAGGTGAACTCGGTTGCTGCCGGATGATGATTCTGCCGTGTCGCTACATGCGGCTCGGAGACCTTGTCAGGATGAGAAACGTATGGTGCTCAAAATCGTTAGAACCGTCTGGCCAGTGATGCTTACCTATGTTGCAATAGGCGCGCCGTGCGGAATGATCATGGGGCAGACGGGAATGGAGCCCTGGATGGTCTTTGCTCTAAGCAGTACGTTTGTGACGGGCAGCGGCCAGTTTATGATCTGCAACCTGTGGCTGGCGGGTGTGCCTGCAGCATCGATCGTCGCGAGCGTCGCCGCAATCTCCTCGCGCTTTGCGCTTTACTCGGCATCGATCGCACCGCATCTGAGGGGTGCCTCGAAGCGTCAGACGCTGGCTGTTGCCGCGACACTTACCGAGGAGGCATATGGCATCTCGCTTGCCAAGTTGGTTGAAGGGGAGGATTGGGGCCCGCGCGAGTCCTTTGTGCTCAACGTAATCCTCATCGCAACATGGGGCGTTTCGTGTACGATGGGCGCCATCGTCGGCGCCGTTGTCGATGTTCCCACCGCCATTGCAGCCTTTGTCTGCACCTCGCTCTTTATCTGCCTGCTCTTTTCGCAGCGGCTGTCGCGCGGCAACGTTGTCGCGGCGGTTTCGGGCGCGGTGTCCGTCGCCGTATGCAAGTTCTTGGGCCTCGCGAATATTGCCGTGCCGGCAAGCGTCGTGGTCGGCATTGCCATTGCGCTGGCGTGCGATGCTGTATTTGACGGAAGAGGTGCCCGCGATGCCCGCTAACGAGTTCTTGGTTCTGTGGCTGTCGTCGTGGGCTGCTATCGCGTTCTTTCGCATCGCGCCGGCGTTCGCCTTGCGCGGGCGGACCCTGTCGCCCCGCATTACCGAGGCCCTGGGCTATATCCCGCCCGCTGCCTTTGCCGCGCTGGTCGCCAACGACTTGGTGAACCCCGGCGCGTTCGACGCGGGACTCTGGCCTGCCTTGGTTCCCTGGATTGCGGCCACCGGCGTCGTGGCGGTGGCAATCAAGACAAAGTCGATGTTGTGGTGCTGCGTTTCGGGCATCGTGTTCTATATCGTTTTGAGCCTCGTATAGGAGCAGGACGCGTTATCGTCCCGGCCTAACGAATCGAATTTCTCACCGAGGCGGTCTGCTTCTTCTGGTACCATGGTCAAACTTTACTGTAGCAAAGCGTGACGTGGGCTTTTGTTCTGCGTCAGCGGAAATGGGGGTTTCATGGCACAGGAAGCGACCGCCAGCGAGCAAAAGAAATTCAAGGTACCGCGCATCCCGGGCGACATCATGATCTATCCGATGATCGTCGGCCTTTTGCTCAATACCTTCTGCCCGCAGGTCTTTGAGGTCGGCGGCTTCTTTACGGCTGCCTGCCGCGGCGGCTCCAACACCATCGTTGCCGCGATCTTGCTGTTCGTGGGCGCCGGCATCAGCTTTAAGTCCACGCCGGGCGCCATCAAGACCGGCATCGTCGTGCTGATTCCTAAGCTTGTAGTGGCAGCCGCGCTGGGTCTGGGCGTCGCGTACTTCTTTAACGATAACTTTTTAGGCCTGAGCTCGGTTTCCATCATCGGCGGCATTACGTTTTGCAACATGGCGCTCTATACGGGCATCATGGGCGAGTTCGGCGATGAGTCCGAGCAGGGCGCTGTCGGTATCCTGTTCTTTACGGCCGGCCCCGCCG
>URAQ01000242.1 GCA_900545875.1 uncultured Collinsella sp. | reverse complement strand
TCGTCGGGCGAAGTGGCACACGCGTAGATAAAGGCCTCCTCGGCCGCCATGCGGATATCCTCGACACACTCGACCGACATGGAGGAGAGCGTGGCGACGTTCGCGGCGGTCATGCGGACGAGACGGGCCAGATCGGGGTCGCACGAAACGACGAGAGAGATGGCAGCGGGCTTATTCATTGATGGTCTCCTCGCCGGGATTGTAGGTGAAGTAGGTGCGGGGCTCGGCCTGGGGCTCGGCCTCGGGCGCCTCGGCCTTGCCGCGGCCCTTTCCGCGGCCACGGCCCTCGCCCTGGCTCTGAGCAGCGCGGGCATCGGAATCGGCATCGCGACGACGGCGCTTGGGCATCGACGTGCCGGCCAGACGGTCGGCACTCGACAGGCCATCGCCCACGTCGACGCCGTTCTCGCGATCGAGCTCCATGAGCGCCAGGCGCATCTCGGGCGACTCGATGCGCTCGAGCACGTCGCGCGTCACGCAGTCGGGGCGGCAGTTGCAGCCCTGCTCGGCGGCCTTCTTTTTGCAGCCCTCCGAGCACGTCATATCGGCTAGGTTGACCTTAAAAACCTTGCCGTTCTCCAGGCGCAGCACCAGCTGCTCACGCGGCGTGTCATATTCCTGAATACGCGCCTTGCCGAGCGGCGTATCGATGAGCGTCTTCTTTTTGGGCGCACGGCTCTTAAAGTCCTTGTACGCCTCGAACTCATAACGCAGGCAGCACATCAGGCGGCCGCACACGCCGCTGATCTTGGACGAGTTGAGCGGCAGGTCCTGCTCTTTTGCCATGCGAATCGAGACGGGTTCAAACTGTCCGCCAAAGCGCGTGCAGCAGAGCTCCTGTCCGCACTGGGCGTAGCCACCCACCAGGCGGGTCTCGTCGCGCACGCCGATCTGGCGCATGTCGACGCGAATGTGCAGCGTCGAGGACAGATCCTTGACGAGCTGGCGAAAATCGACGCGCTCCTCGGCCGCAAAGTAGAACACGGCCTTCTCGCCGCCAAACAGGTACTCGACGCCCACCGGCTTCATCTCGAGGTCGAGCTCTTTGACCAGACGGCGGAAGTCGACCATGGCTTCGTCGCCCTGGATGGCCAGGTCGTCGGCAAGCTGCAGGTCGATGTCGCTCGCCACGCGCAGCACGGGCTTGAGCGGCTGACCGATCTCGTCTTGCGGCACCTCGAAGGGATCGGCCGTGACCAGGCCGATCTCGGTTCCGCGCTCGGTGGAACAAATGGCATAATCGGCCTCGAGGATATCCAGATCCTGCGGGTCGAACCACAGGTCGCGCGAGGCGTAGGTAAACTTAACGGGTACGACTAACGGCATTTCAGTGCCTTCCTGATATCGAACAGCATGACCTCGATGGCCAGCTGGGGAGTAACGTTTCTGGCGATGTTGCGCTCGGCGGTCGCGACTGCCTCGAGCGCCCGTGTGGCACCCGCAACATTGGTCGCGGCGGCAAGCCGCTCGATCGCGTCGCGCACGTCCTCGTTCACCACGTCGGCCGCCTCGTCCTGAAGCGTCAGCAGCACGTCGCGCATGAGCGTCCGCGCGCTCGCCAGCGCTTCCATGATACCCGAACGCTCGCGCGCGTTGAGTTCGCGCTTGTTGCGGTCCTCAAGCTGCTTCAATGCTCCACGGGACAGGTAGTCGGCATTTTGCTCCAGCACCTTTTCCTGCGTGGACTTGACCTCGGCAAGCGGCGCCTTGACGGCGACGATGAGCGACTTGGCGCGGCTGAGCACATCGGCCTCGTCGGCGGCGATGAGCGAGTCGATGGCACGGACCATCTGGCGACGGGCATCCTGGCGCTCGGCGCTCTTAAGGAACTCGATGCCGCGCGTGGGGCTTCCCGCCACGGCGACGGCCATGCGGCAACGCGCAAGGTCCTGACCGGTGGCGCGACTCACGGCCTGCGCGGCCACGGTGGGCGACACCAGCCGAAACGGCACGCACTGGCAGCGGCTCACAATGGTGGGCAGCATTACGTCGGACGAAGTGCCCAGCAGGATGAACATGACGCCCTCGGGCGGTTCCTCGAGCGTTTTGAGCAGCGCATTGGCGGTGTTGGCGCGCAGCTGCTCGGCGCGATCGATGATGTAGACCTTGGCCTTGGCGCGGATGGGCGCGAGGGGCACGTCGTCGAGCAGCTCGCGGGTCTGGGCGATGAGGTAGCCCGTAGCGCTTTCAGGCGTGTAGTAGTGCACATCGGGGTGCGTATGGCGGGCAACACGCACACAGCTGTCGCACGATCCGCAGCCGTCCTGTTCGCACAGGAATGCCTGGGCGAGTGCCCACGCGGCGTCGAGTTTGCCGGCACCGGGAGCGCCCAAAAACAGGTAGGCGTGCGACGCGCGGCCGCTGGCGACGGCGTTGGTCAAAAAGTCGCGCACGCGCTCTTGGGTATCGAGCTTAGCCAGCAGGCTTGCCTGAGTGGGGGCCATGTTACTCAACCTCCTGAGCAAGCGCGGCGGCAACGGCATCCTGCGGGATGTCGAGACCGTATGCGCGAACCTGCTCGACCGTCTGCGCGAAGACATCCTCGACCGAAGCCGTGGCGTCGATGAGCTTTACGCGGTTCGGTTCCTCGGCAGCGATGGCACAAAATCCCTGGTAAACACGCTCTTGGAAGGCCATGCCCTTGGCTTCCATGCGATCTGCCGCACCACGGGCGGCACGGTTTCCAGCGCCTGCTGGGGCGTGTCCGCGCCGCGCGCGTCGTACATCTGCAAGGTCATGGCCTGCACGATCAGGTCGTGCTGGGCGGGATTTATCTCCCGCCGCACGCCCGCGCCGCTCAGATAGGCGTCGTTCGCCTGCATCAGACCGGCGATCAGCTCGTCGTCCTCGTCATAGTCCACCTTCATGTATTTTTTGCAGGCGGCGAGGCGCTCGTCCGCCTCCTGCAGCACGGTATCCCTGTCAATCACGGGCTTTCCTCCTCTTCACTGGCGGGG
>URAQ01000241.1 GCA_900545875.1 uncultured Collinsella sp. | reverse complement strand
TCCAGTGTGGTTTTTGGCCCTTGAGTATTTTCTTATGGTTGACGGCATGGTGCTGCTCGTTACGTTTGGCATGCTCGACCGCCGCAGGCTTAGGCGTCGCTTTCCCGTGCTCGATCGTTATCGAGGTCGTGAGTTTGTCACACTGTGGCTCAAAGCGTTGGGAATTATGGTCGCCATCACGATCGTGGTTATTGTCGTCGGCAATGCGACCGGCGTCGTCTCCTAAACAAGAAAGGGCCCCGTGGGGCCCTTTGAGTTGCATTTAGATGCGGTTCATCTGGGAAGCAACCTTGTTGTACCAGTCCTGCCACGTGGGTGGGCAGTACTTTTTGGCCGCTGCCGGAGTAAGGGTGGAGCCGTAGTTGGCGCCCAGGTAGGCAACATGAGCGGAGATGCCCTCGCTCCAGCTGCCAAAGCTGCGCCAACCGCCGCCACGGGCACTCCAGCCCCAGGCGTTGTAGGAATTGGCGCAATAAGCGCCCTTGGTGCTCTCGATGCAGGCGATGGCGGGGGACCAACGGGGGTCGACACCGGTATTCCAAGCGGCGACGGCAAAGTTGTAGCCCTGGCCTGCCATGGGGGAGCCGGCAAGATAATTGTCGATGCGGCTCGTCCACTCATTAATGAACGAATCGTAATCGGAGTTACCGGTATTGGCGTTGTTCACCGTGGTGTCGATGGTGGTGTTGGTGTTGGTGGCCTGGCTGCTGGAATTGCTGCCGCTTACGCCCTCGCCCGAGAGCTTCTCGGCGGCAGCGGCCTTATCGGCCTCAAGCTTGGCGAGCTCGGCGGCATTTTCCTGCTCGGCTTTTGCCTGTGCCTCGCTGCGGAGCTGCTGGGCCTGCGCCAGCGCATCCTCGGCGTTTTTCTGCTCTGCTTCAAGCTGGGATTTGGCCTGCTGGAGCTCAGCTTTGTTCTGCTCGAGTTCGGTTTGCATGTTGTTGAGCTCTTCGATCTCATCGACGCTCGAGCTCGTGATCTGGTTGGTGTATTTGCAGGTGGTGATGAACTCACCCAGGCTCTGCGCGTTGACCAGGAAGCTCACGATGGGATTGGTGCCCTTCTGGTACTTGTACAGATCGCGCATGGCGGAGCTTGCCTTGGCCTGCTGCTCGGGAAGCTTGGCCTCGATTTCCTCGATGCTCGCCTCATTGGAGTCGATCTGCTTTTGCAGGTCGTCGAGTTTGGTGCGGGCATCGTTGTAGGCGCTCGTGGCGGCTTCGATTTTTTGCTGCGCGGCGGAAAGCTGATCCTGCGTTGCCTGCGAGGCGGCATATGCCGCAACGGGGGAGAGCATCGGCGTGGCAGTCAGTGCGACAGCGAGTGCGGCGCTCGTGATGATACGAGCCGGCTTCGACGCGATGAGCGCTGCGACGCGATGATTCGAATGCTGCATCCAATCCCTCTGCAATCAATCGTAGGTTATGGTTCGAACGGTATTCTACTACTGCTTTCGACCTCAACTTGAACCTTAAAGGTTCCAAAGGGTCAAGTTGAACTTGAGGCTTTGGCTTTGACCTGCAGTTATAGTGAATTGTTGAGAAACCATAGAGTTCAACTTTAACGTTACGGAACTCGGTCTGATCGCAGATTCACGCCTTAAGGGCTACTCCAACATGGGGTTTTGCACCTATAGGGTTCCCTCGCGGCGAGCCTGCTCAATTTCTTCGAGCGCCTCGGCTGGGGTGAAGGAACACGTGCCGTCGCCGAGCTTGACTGTTTGGATATCGTCTCCGACATGCACCTCTCCGCCTCGAAGCACCACACCGAAAATGCCCTCGTGGGGAAAGATGCAATCACCGGCGAGATAGTAGATAGCACAGCGGGTGTGGCAGACCTTGCCGATCTGGCTGATCTCGACCAGAACGTCGTTGCCGATCTTGAGCTGTGTGCCCAGGGGGAGCGAAAGCAGGTTGATACCTTGTGTGGTGAAGTTCTCCCCAAAGTCGCCTTCGTGCACATCGAGCCCGCGATGCTGCGCCGTCTGGATTGATTCTGCGGCCAAAAACGAGACTTGGCGGTGCCAATGCCCGGCGTGTGCATCGGAAGCGAGGCCAAACTGCTCAATGACGGTATCGTGCCCATCGGCGACGGGCGACTTGCGTGTGCCTTTGTGCGCCGACGTGTTAATCGAAACGATGCGGGCGGGTCCTTCGTAGACGTTGCTGGCGGTGCGTAGGGGAGCGGTCGTTTGAGAACGTTCCGCTAGCTCGCGTTTTGCGGCGTCAAGGATGGGGTTGTCGGTCAGATGTTCTTGGGGCACGTGTGCGCCTTTCGCTTATGAGATTGACAATATGTTGAATCCTACAACAACGGTAGGTTCATTGCCCGTTGTCGTACAGCGGTGAGCGCCGTCTTTGCTCGAGTCTGATCCTCCGATTGCCATAGATACGGTGGAACTTTGGGTGCTGGCGGTTTGGCACGCTAGAATGAATCGGTTGCACTAAGACCGCCCGTTGTGCGGGCAGTTCATGATAGGAAGTTTCCATGGCATTGCAATTTACAGAGCGCGAGTTCATTCCCGTGCTGCTCGGTGGCGACATCAACGCCTATTCGGTGGCGCGCGCCTTCTACGAGGAGTACCAGGTCAAGAGTCTGGTCTTTGGCAAGTATCAGACGGGTCCCGCGTACCGCAGCCAGATTATCGACTACACGCCCAACGTGGATATCGACACCATGCCCGTGATGCTCAAAACCGTCAACGATATCGCTCGGGCACATGCCGATAAGACGATCGTCCTGATGGGCTGCGGCGATAACTATGTTGCCCTGGTGGCCCAGGCAAAGGATGCCGATGAGCTGGCGGATAACATCGTTGCGCCCTATGCACCCTACAGCATGCTCGAGCAGTGCCAGAAGAAGGAGATCTTCTACGAGCTGTGCGAGAAGCACGGCGTGCCGTATCCGCATACCTTTACCTTTACTGCGCAGATGCTCAACGCGCAAGGCGAGGCGCCGGCCGAAG
>URAQ01000240.1 GCA_900545875.1 uncultured Collinsella sp. | reverse complement strand
TGGCCTCCGTCGTGAGCAGGACTGTAGAGCAGGAAACTTAGCCCGTGCCGGGGCCGCTGAGCCCTGACCGGCGGGATAGACCAGTTCAGATGGGGCTTTGATGCATGGGTGGTCTGTTGTTGTGCAAATGGGTATCATACTGTGGTTACTGCATCGACTCTGTGATGCATTGTTGTATGTGCCCGGCGGTCGGTTTGCCAGAAGCGCCCCGTCGGTTGTTTCAGACCCGTTTCGAAGAAAGGAAACAACACTAACCTATGGCAGCTAAAAAATCATCTCCCTTGAAGATCATCCCGCTCGGCGGCCTTGATGGCATCGGCAAGAACATGACGGTCTTCGAGTGCGGCGACGACATGGTGCTCGTCGACGCTGGCCTCATGTTCCCCGACGACTCGCAGCCCGGTATCGACCTGGTGCTTCCGGATTACACCTACGTTCTGGAGAACGAGGAAAAGCTCCGCGGCATCATCGTCACTCACGGCCACGAGGACCACACCGGTTCGCTTCCGTATCTGCTGCAGGACCTCAACAACAAGGTACCCATCTTCTCGAGCAAGCTGACGCTCGGCTTTATCGAGGGCAAGCTCTCCGAGTTCCGCATTCGTGCACCCAAGTTTCGTGAGGTCAAGGGCGGTAGCCACGTCAATCTCGGTGGCATCTCGCTCGACTTCTTCTCGATGACGCACTCCATCCCGGGCGCTCTGGGCGTGTTCATCCGCACCAACCAGGGTACCGTTATGCACACCGGCGACTTTAAGCTCGACCAGACGCCCATCGACGGCGTCACGCCCGACTATGCCGCTATCAGCCGCTTTGCCAAGCAGGGCATCGACCTGCTGCTGTCCGACTCCACCAACGCCACGGTCCCCGGCTTTACCAAGTCCGAGGCCGAGGTTGGCCCCAATCTGCTGCATGCCATCAAGAATGCTCCGGGCCGCGTGTTCGTCGCGTCGTTCTCGAGCCACATCCATCGTCTGCAGCAGATCTGCGACGCTGCCCGCAAGTGCGGCCGCAAGGTCGTCGTGACCGGTCGTTCCATGCTCACCAACACCCGCGTGGCGCGCGAGCTCGGTTATCTTAACATTGATGATGCCGATATCATCGATGCCTTCGATATCGACAACCTTCCCGACGACAAGATCGTCGTCATGTGCACTGGTTCGCAGGGCGAGCCTCTGTCGGCCCTTTCGCGCATGGCCAACGGCGAGCACAAGACCCTCTCCATCCACGAGGGCGATACCGTCATCCTCTCGGCAACGCCGGTCCCCGGTAACGAGAAGGCCGTTCAGCAGGTAGTCAACAGTCTCGCCAAGCTTGGCTGCGACGTGTGGGATAAGAACCGCGCCCTCGTTCACGTCTCGGGTCACGGTAGCCAGGAGGAGCTCAAGCTCCTGATGGCCATGGCCAAGCCCACCTACTTTATGCCGGTCCACGGCGAGGCCGTGCATCTGCGCGCCCATGCTCAACTTGCACGCAAGATGGGCCTCAAGGAAGATCATATCTTTATCCTCGACAACGGTGACACGCTCGAGATGCGTGGCGGTATCGTCAAGCGCGGTACGCCCGTCGAGTCTGGCGTCGTCTACGTCGACGGACTGCGCATCGGCGATACCGACCCCATCGTCCTGCGCGATCGTCAGAAGCTTGCCAACGACGGTATGGTCACGGCTGTCGCTATCGTTTCGCTCAAGCACAAGAAGATCGAGGCCATCGAGTTCTCGGGCCGCGGCGTCTCCTTTGCCATCGACGACCAGTTCTCCGAGGACGCCTCGGCATCCATCATGAAGACGATCGAGAAGGGCAAGTTCAGCTTTACGAGCAGCGGTTCCGATGCCATTCGTAAGGCCGTGCGTGACTCGCTCTCTAACTTTATCTGGAGCCGTACGCGCACTCGTCCGATGATCATCCCGGTCGTCATGGAGGTTTAGTTTGGCGCGCGGATCTGCACAAAACGCCAAAGGCAATAAAGCCAACAACCAACCGGCATCTGCTAAGGGTGCCGGTTCCCATCTTCGTGCCAATAAGGGCCACGAGGCCGATTTCGACGATTTTGAGCCCCTGGTCGAGCCTTCGGCCAACCGCGATATCGCCGGCGTGGTCATTGCCGTTTTGGCGATTGCGTCCTTCATTGCCGTGATTTCGCCAGCGACCGCACCCGTTACGGCTGCGGTTGCCGGTTTCTACCACCTGGGCTTTGGTCTGGGCGCCTACGTGCTGCCGATCGTCATTTTGCTGTTTGCCGCCACGCTCTTTTTAGGCGAGGATTCGCCGCTCAACGTGCGCTCTGTTGCGGGCGGCGCTGTGGTCTTTATCGCCGTCGTCTCCATTCTTTCGCTGATGGTGCCGGGTACGAGCGACTCGTGCGACCTTATGTTCACGCCGCAAAACCTGTCCGCCTCGGGTGGCTACATCGGTGCGTTTATTGCGAGTGCGCTGCAGAATGCCCTGGGTAAGCCTATCGCGATGGTGGTCCTGTTGGGTCTGGCCGTCGTTGGCTTTGTCATCATCGGCTTTTCGGTGGGCGGCGTTTTGCGCTCTGCCCGCGACCGTGCGGCCGATTTTGCCGAGCGCCGTCGTGCCGATGTAAACGCGAGTCCGTGGGGTGACGACGAAGCCCTGTCGGTGCCCGGCGTTGCCCGTCCGCACCTGAGCATTCTTCGTCAAAAGGGCTCCGATGCTGCTGTGACCACGGTCATGGGCAACGATGCGGACCAGGTTCTGGACGATGACGACGAAGACGAGGATCCGTTTGTCGACGTGTCCGATGCCGTGGAGGCCGAGCGCGCTAAGACCACGCTGCTCCCGCGCCGTCACGCTAAGAAAGGTAAGACGGCTCCCAAGCTCAATACGAGTGAGCCCGACCCGTCTTGGTCCGAGAGCGAGATTGAGCTTACCGAGGGTGATGACGAGGATGACGAGTCCCCGCTCGAGACTGCTAAAACCACCTTGCTGCCACGCCGCCATGCCAA
>URAQ01000239.1 GCA_900545875.1 uncultured Collinsella sp. | reverse complement strand
GCGGTCGACGAAACTGGAGAGGAGGTATTACGAGCTCCTGTGCGAATTGGAGAGAGCGCTCCCGCAAACTGCCTCTTGACAACTTATAGGAGCGTCGGTTTTCTTTTTGCGTTGTTCGCTGTGGTTGAGGGTAGTGGCTTAAACGTAGTAGATGGGCCAGTTCCGTGGCGGGAGGGCCGCGTGGGTTCCCTCGCGAGGTGAAAATGATCCCTTTTCCTCCGTCCCCAGGGGATCAATTGGGGCTAGAGTTCTAGCGTGAGGGTGACGGGGCAGTGGTCGCTGCCGAAGATGTCGCCGCGGATGCCGGTGTCGCGTACGTTGTCGGCGATTGCGTCGCTTACCAGGAAGTAATCGATGCGCCAGCCGGCGTTGTTCTTGCGGGCATTAAAGCGATAGCTCCACCAGCTGTAGACGCCCTCGACGTCGGGGTTTGCCGCGCGCCAGGTATCGGTAAAGCCGGCGTTGAGCAGCTCGGTAAACTTGCCGCGTTCCTCGTCCGAAAAGCCTGCGTTGCCGCGGTTGGACTTGGGGTTCTTAAGGTCGATCTCCTCATGCGCCACGTTAAAGTCGCCGCAGGTTACGACGGGTTTGCCGGTCTCGCGCTCGAGCGCGTTCAAAAAGCCGCGGTAGGCATCGTCCCAGGCCATACGCACGTCGATGCGCGCGAGCTCATTTTGTGCGTTGGGCGTGTAGACATCCACAAACCAGAATTTGTCGAACTCGAGCGCGCAGACGCGGCCCTCGGTTGCGGCTTGGGCGACGAGCACGGCCGCCTCGCCTTCGCCGGCGTAGGGCAGCAGCGCATCGGCGCACAGTACGCGCAGCGGCTCCTGGCGGCTAAAGACCGCGGTGCCCGAATAGCCTTTACGCTCGGCGTAGCTCCAGGTTTGGTGATAGCCGGGCAGGTCAATATCGACCTGGCCTTCTTGCAACTTGGTCTCTTGCAGCGCCAGGATATCGACGTCGAGTTCTTGCGCGATCTGGATAAAGCTCGGGTCCTTTTTGAGCACGGCGCGCAGGCCGTTGACGTTCCACGAGGCGAAAGTGTAAGTCTGAGGCATGGTGTCCTTTCGACGGGGTTGGCAGGCTTAAGATTAGCGCAACAGGGGCGGGGTGGGCTCCGTGCATGCTGACTTAAAGGCCGCATGCTGGGACGTCGCTCAACGCTGCCCGACTAACAAGGACGGAGGACTCATATGACGCAGGCAATATCGGACCCCAGGCAGGCCTCCGCCGCGCTGGCGGATCTGTTTGACACCCACAAGCGCGTGGTCTTCTTTGGCGGCGCTGGTGTTTCCACGGCAAGTGGCATCCCCGATTTCCGCAGCGTGGACGGCCTGTATCACCAGCAGTTTGCCTACCCGCCCGAGACTATGCTCTCGCATAGCTTTTACGAGGCGCATCCGGCGGAGTTCTTCGACTTTTACCGCACCGAGATGATCGCGCTTAACGCTAAACCCAACCGCTGCCACACCAAGCTGGCCGAGCTGGAGCGCGCCGGTAAGCTTGATGCCGTGGTGACGCAAAATATCGACGGCCTGCATCAGATGGCCGAATCACAGCGCGTGTTCGAGCTGCACGGATCGGTCCATCGCAACATTTGCCAGTCGTGCGGCACGGTCTATAGCGCCGAGTGGATTTGCTCGCGCGAGCACGAGGATGCCGCGGGCGTGCCTGCGTGCCCCGCGTGCGGCGGCCGCATCAAGCCCGATGTGGTGCTCTACGAGGAGCCGCTCGATGAGCATGTGCTGACCGGTGCCGTTGCCGCCATCGCCGCGGCCGATGCCCTCATTGTGGGTGGGACCTCGCTCGTGGTGTATCCGGCGGCGGGCCTTACGCGTTACTTTACCGGCGATACGCTGGCCATATGCAACCTTGCTCCCACCGATCAGGATGCAAATGCCGACCTGCTGATTTCTTGCGACATCGCGGCCGCGTTTGCGTTCTAGCCCGTGTGCGCGGATACAATAGAAAGACTGAGTGCAAAGCGACCCCGCCGCCAGCTCTCCAAGCTCGGCGGCGTGGGCATTTTAGGAGGATGTTCATGGCGAACGACAGCAAGACATGGCGGTGCGGAAAGTACGAGCTCAGCTTTGACCGTCCGCGCATCATGGGCGTCCTCAACGTGACGCCCGATTCGTTTAGCGACGGCGGGGAGCACTTCGACCCCGATGCCGTACTTCTTCGTGCGAATGCCTTTCACATCCGTGCGGTTCTGCCGGTATATGTCGTTCAACATGCGCTTTACGGTCGCGGGTTTCTCGCGCCCTACCTCGCGCAGCAGCACCCGGCCTTCGGATGCCGGGGGCGCCGGCTGCGGATCGCCCGCGGCAGCCGGTTCCTTCACACTTTCCGTCTGTTGATCCTGCACTGTAAGATTGAGGGTCGAGACAACAGGATTCTCGGCATAGTGGACATCGAAAGTGAAAAATCCTCCGTCTTCGGTGATGACCGTCAGGTTTGTTTCTGCTGCGAAATTCCGCACGGCCGCCTTCACCCGCACGACGTTTTCGGCCCCGTCGGCCTTGCCTGCTATGATGTCCATCGAGCCGATGTCGATATACGTGACGGGCGACGGGAAGAGGATGTGTACAGTCTTGGTGAATCCCGCTTCGATCTTTCGGGGTTCGATCTGCTGCGGCCCGTCCTGCACGGCCTTCGCCGTAGCGTGTGCGGCCCAGATTGCGGAAACAATCAGGGTCAGATAAATAAGGTCTCTTTTCATGTGTGTTCTATTCTTTTGAAATCAATAATAGCTGATGGTTGGCTTTGAGGGTTATCTTCACCTCGCGGAGCTTCCCGGCGACATACTGCGACGAAGCCTGCAATCCTCCGCGCGCCAGCTCGGACAACACCTGCTGTCCGGCCGAACGGGTGACGTTTACACTCGTCCCGGCAGTCTGTCCTACGGACGCCAGCGCCTCTTTGAGGGCCGTCCGTTCGCGGGAGTTCGGGACGTTCAGCCCCGGCTGGCCGTCGAGGTCGTAAGCTACGGCTTCGACAGCGAA
>URAQ01000238.1 GCA_900545875.1 uncultured Collinsella sp. | reverse complement strand
CCGGCCGCATCTCCGACAAGATCGGCCCGCGCAACGTCGTGATCGCCGCCGCCGTGTGCTACGGCCTGGGCTGGTTCATGTCCGGCACCGTCACCGAGCCGTGGCAGTTCTACCTGTGGTTCTCGCTCGTCGCCGCCATCGGCAACGGCCTGGGCTACAACCCGGCGCTCACCACGGGTCAGAAGTGGTTCATCGACAAGAAGGGCCTCGCCTCCGGCATCACCCTGGCCGCTTCGACCGCCGGTCCCGCCGTGCTGTCCCCGGTGCTCGCCTCGCTGCTCATCCCGAGCCTGGGCATCTTTGGCGCCCTTAAGGCGCTCGGCGTCATCTTCTTTGTGATGATCGCCGCCTCCGCCCTGTTCCTGAAGGCCCCCGAGGCCGGTTGGCTGCCCGAGGGCTTCGAGGCCCCCAAGGGTGGCGCACATGCCGGCACCTTCGGCGACCTCACCCCGGGCGAGATGGTCAAGACCCCGCGCTTCTGGGTCCTCATCGTCACCTTCGCCTTTGCCGCCACCGCCGGCACCCTGCTCGTCGGCAAGGTTGCCTCCATCGCCGCCGTACAGCTCTTCGCCGATCCCACGAGCGCCGCTGCCGTCGCCCTCGGCGGTGTGGTCGTCTCCGTCAACACCTGCGCCAACCTGGTCGGCCGTCTGTCCTTTGGTCAGATCATCGACAAGCTCGGTGCCTACAAGTCGCTGCTCATCAGCCTTGTCGTCACCATCGTCGCCCTCGTCATCATGTCGATGAGCTTTACGCAGGGTATGTTCTTTGTGGCGCTCGCCCTGCTCGGCTTTAGCTTTGGCGCCCTGCTCGTCATCTACCCGCCGCTCACCGGCGGCGCCTTTGGCACCAGCAACATCGGCGTCAACTACGGCATCATGTTTTTGGGCTACGCCGCTTCCACCTGGATCAGCCAGCCCATCACCGCTGTGCTGTATCACGCCGAGGCCGGCAGCGCCGCCTACCAGCAGTCCTTCTACGGCGCCATTGTGATCGCCGCCATCGCCGTCGTGCTCACCGTCTACATGATGGTCTCCGACAGCAAGAAGAAGTCCGCCTAGTTTTACCGATGCGACAAAGGGACAGCCCCTTTGTCGCATTCCACCGGTCACCAGTATTAAGGAGTCGAAATGTCTGAGCTCAAACCCGTCCGCATTGCCGTTATCGGTGCCGGCGCCATGGGCCGCAACCACATCCGCTTTGTCACCGAGGAGCCCGAGGCCGAGCTCGTCGCCATCGCCGACGCCTTCGAGGGCGCCCGCGCCACGGCCGAGGCCGCCGGCGTGCCGTTCTTCACCGATCCCGCCCAGATGATGGACGAGATCAAGCCCGAGGCCGTCATTATCGCCACCCCCAACGACCTGCACCTGGGCGTTGCCCGCGAGGCCGTGAAGCGTAACATCGTGCCGCTGGTCGAAAAGCCGATCTCCAACGACCTGGAGGATGCCCAGGCCTTCGCCGCCGAGGCCGAAACCGCCGGCGTGCCCGTGCTCGTGGGTCAGCACCGTCGCCACAACCCCTTCGTCAACAAGGCCAAGGAGATCATCGAGTCCGGCGAGCTGGGCAAGCTCACCGTGTCGAGCTTCCACTACATGATCTATAAGAATGACGAGTATTTCGATGTCGAGTGGCGCCGCAAGAAGGGTGCCGGCCCGATCCTGGTCAACCTGGTGCACGACGTCGACCTGCTCCGCTACCTGCTGGGCGAGCCCGTTGCCGTCCAGGGTATGCAGTCCAGCGCCGCCCGCGGTTTTGAGACCGAGGACTCCGCCGTGGTCAACGTCCGTTTTTCCGATGGCGCGCTCGCAAGCATGACCATCTCCGACGCCACCGCCAGCCCCTGGAACTGGGAGGCAACCGCTCGCGAGGATCCGCAGTATCGCCCCTTCGACGCCGACGCCTACTTTATTGGCGGTACCTTGGGCGCCTTGTCGCTGCCCCGCCTGCATCAGTTCTCCTACGACGGCGCCTCCAACTGGCACAAGCCGCTGCAGATGGAGATCCCGGCCGTCGACCCGGCGCTGCCGCACAAGATGCAGCTCAAGCACTTTGTGAAGGTTGTCCGCCGCGAGGTCGAGCCCGTCGTGACCCCCGCCGATAACGTCAAGACGCTCACGCTTCTCAACGCCATCAAAGAGGCCGCCGAAACCGGCCAGCTCGTCGAGCTGTAACGCCTTAGGGCAGACCGCGGCAGAAGCCCCATGCCGAACCCTTCGGTCCGCCACCAATAAGCCCCTCTTCTTTGCCCCGCGAGCAGCCTCCTGCCCGCGGGGCATTTTGGCAACTTGGGGACGATTTGGCAGTTCAAATTGACTGCTTTGATAGAGCGGCGGGTGGTATCCTTGGTAGCCCTGTGCTGCAAACGCACCTTAAACGCAAGGAGTCCCATGGATCTTATCGCCCAGCTTGCCCGCGAGCTCAACCTTAAGGCCGTCAATGTCGAGGCGGCCGTCAAGCTCATCGACGAGGGCAACACCATCCCCTTCATCTCGCGCTACCGCAAGGAAGCCACGGGCGGCATGGACGACGTCGCCCTGCGCGCGCTCGACGAACGCCTGTCCTACCTGCGCAACCTTGAGCAGCGCAAGGAAGACGTCATCCTGCTCATCGACGCCCAGGGCAAACTCACGCCCGAGCTCGAGCAGCAGATTCGCGAGGCCACGCAGCTCCAGCGCGTCGAGGACCTCTACAAGCCCTACCGTAAAAAGCGCATGACCCGCGCGCAGAAGGCCCGTGAGGCAGGCCTGGAGCCCCTCGCCAACATGATCATCATACAGGCGTCGGCCAAGGGCAGCGCGCTCGACGCCGCCGCGGCCTATATCAACGAGGACGCCGGCTTCGACACCGCCGAGAAGGCGCTCGCCGGTGCCGCCGACATCGTGGCCGAGACAGTGGCCGAGGACCCCGAGAACGTCGCCGACCTGCGCGCCTTTACGCAAAACACCGCCGACATCGTCGTCGAGGCGACCGACCCCGCCGAGAAGACTCCCTACGAGCCCTACTACAACTTTGACGAGCCGCTGCGCCGCATCCCCAACCACCGCGTGCTGGCCATCGACCGCGGCGAGCGCGAGGGCAAGCTGCGCGTGAGCGTGCGAGTGGACGGCG
>URAQ01000237.1 GCA_900545875.1 uncultured Collinsella sp. | reverse complement strand
CAGCGGGCAGGTCGCCGCGCAGGGCCAGCACGTTTTCCACGCCGGCCGAGCGATACTCGTCGATCTTGGCGGCGATATCGGCGCGCGAGCGGCCCATACAGGTAAGGTGTGCCACCGAGGGTATATCGAATTCGCTCGTAATCATATGCGCGATGGGGGCGGTGGTGGCGCCGTTACCCGAGCCGCCGGCCGAGCAGGTGACCGAGACAAAGCTCGGCGAAAGCTTGCACAGATTGCCTGCCACCTCGCGAGCCGTGTCGAGGGTAAGCTCGCCCTTGGGCGGGAACATCTCAAACGAAACGGGCGCGGTGCCCTGGGATGCTGCCTGCTTAAAAACCTCGTCGACGCGCATATCGTGCTCCTTTAGATACTTAATAGTGTGATGTGTTGTAAGGATTCTACAGCACCACTGTGTTACGGTGGAGTTTCACTCGCTATTTGGGGATACCAATCGAAAATGCTTCGCTATCGACATTTCCTATAACAGGGCGGTCAATGTAGGATGGGGCTATATTGAATGGTATCTGATGCGAAATACCAGTTAATAAAGCCCCGTCCCAAATTGACTACCCTTAAACCATGGGGAGAGGTCTGCAATTTATGCAGTTGATTGGCTGTTGAGGGTGGCAACGCCGCCGCGATGCGTTAACCTCATTGATTGGTTTCGCGACAGCAACATAACGGTAATGTTGCGGAAACACGACGAGCCTAATCTATGACTCGTTCGTTAGTAATCAACACCGCTTCTCACGCGGTGCCGATACGAAGGGAGTTCCGTATGGCCGAACTTACTGACCGCTTCGGGACCATGGTGTTCTCTGAGGAAGTCATGAAGGACTACCTCCCCAAGGACATTTGGAAGCGCCTTGCTGCAACCCTCGAGGGCGGTGAGCCGCTCGACCTGGATGTGGCCAACGCCGTTGCCCATGCCATGAAGGTCTGGGCCATCTCCAAGGGCGCGACGCACTACGCGCACTGGTTCCAGCCGCTTTCGGGCATTACTTCCGAGAAGCACGACAGCTTCCTGGAGCCCAACCACGACGGCACCGCCATTACCAAGTTTACGGGCAAGAACCTCATCCAGGGCGAGCCCGATGCCTCCAGCTTCCCCAACGGCGGCCTGCGCGCCACCTTCGAGGCCCGTGGCTACACCGCTTGGGATCCCACCAGCCCCGCCTTCATTAAGGACGATGTCCTGTGCATCCCCACGGCTTTCTGCTCCTACACGGGTGAGGCCCTGGACAAGAAGACCCCGCTGCTGCGCTCCATGACCGCGCTCTCGCGTGAGTCCAAGCGCGTTTTGGCACTGTTTGGCAAGACCCCCAAGAAGGTCGTTCCTTCCGTGGGCGACGAGCAGGAGTACTTCCTGATCAAGAAGGACGCCTACCGCAAGCGCAAGGACCTGGTCATCACCGGCCGCACCCTCTTTGGCGCTGCCCCCTGCAAGGGCCAGGAGCTCGAGGAGCACTACTTTGGCGCTATCCGCCCCACCGTCTCGGCCTATATGAAGGACCTGGACGATGAACTGTGGGCGCTTGGCATTCCCGCCAAGACCAAGCACAACGAGGTCGCTCCCTGCCAGCATGAGCTCGCACCGGTCTATGGCGAGGTCAACGAGGCCATCGACCAGAATCTGGTCATGATGGAGAAGATGAAGCTCATCGCCTCCCGCCACGACTTGGTCTGCCTGCTGCACGAGAAGCCCTTCGAGGGCATCAACGGTTCGGGCAAGCACAACAACTGGTCGCTTGGCACCGAGTCCGAGAATCTGCTCGATCCGGGCGACACCCCGCTCGACAACCTGCAGTTCATCGTCTTCCTCACCGCGGTGATCGAGGCCGTCGATAACTATCAGGAGCTCCTGCGTGCCTCCGTTGCCTCGGCCGGCAACGACCATCGTCTGGGCGCCAACGAGGCTCCTCCGGCGATTATGTCCATCTTCCTGGGCGACCAGCTTACCGAGGTCGTCGAGAAGATCATCGATGGCAAGGCTTCCGTCCATGCCACGCGCGGCGTGCTCGACCTGGGCGCCGATACCCTGCCCAAGCTGATGCAGGACAACACCGACCGCAACCGCACCTCCCCGTTTGCCTTCACCGGCAACAAGTTCGAGTTCCGTGCCTGCGGCTCCGAGCAGAACGTCTCCGACTCCAACCTGGTGCTCGATGCCGCCGTGGCCAAGTCACTCAAGTCCTTCGCCGACGCACTCGAGGGTACGCCCGAGGATGAGTTCCAGGACGCCGCGCTCGAGTACTGCAAGAAGGTGCTGACCGACCACCAGCGCATCCTCTTCTCCGGCGACGGTTACTCCGACGAGTGGCCCATCGAGGCCGAGAAGCGCGGCCTTGCCAACAACAAGACCACGGCCGACGCCCTGCCCGCCTTTGTTTCCGATAAGGCCATTGCGCTCTTTGAGGAGACGGGTGTCCTGACCAAGGCCGAGGCCCAGTGCCGCTACGACTGCAAGCTCGAGAAGTACAACAAGCTCATGAACATCGAGGCCACCACGATGGTTCGCGAGGCGCGTCGTACCTATCGCCCGGTCATTACCGCATATGCCACCAAGGTCGCTAAGGGCCTTGAGACTATTCGTGCCGCCGGTGCTGAGGCCGCCATGCAGTGCGAGCAGAACACGCTCAACAAGCTCTGCAACGGCATCACCGCCATCAACGACTCTATCAAGGCGCTCGACGCCGTGCATCAGAAGGCCGAGGCCCTCGATGGCCAGGAGCAGGCCAACGTGTATGCACACGAGGTCGTTCCCGCTATGGATACGCTGCGCGCCGCCGTGGATGCCATGGAGGAGATCGTGGCCGCCGACTACTGGCCGGTCCCGACCTACGACGACATCCTGTTCTACGTGTAGAGCGTAACTGACATATCGTCACGGTATTGAGCCGGGGTCCGCATCGTGCGGGCCCCGGCTTTTTGTTTGAGAAGGACGCTTTGAAGCCCGTTTTGCAACTGATTCGCCCACGCAATAAGGGATCGTGGGCAAAAAACGTCAAATATGAGTACTGTCACAAGTGCTGTAGCATTATTTTTTTGTAAAATATGCTGTGTTACGCAACATATGTGGGTAGCGCGCAGAGATGTGGTGTAAGAGGCGGGG
>URAQ01000236.1 GCA_900545875.1 uncultured Collinsella sp. | reverse complement strand
GGTGGTTTCTGATGCGGCGCGCTGCGCGCCCCGCACAGGCTAAAGCCTCTAACAAAAAAGACGGGGCTCGCAATGCGAACCCCGTCTACAAAGAAATCTGGCGAGAAAGCCTGATTACTTGAGGGTGACAGCAGCGCCAGCAGCCTCGAGCTTCTCCTTGGCAGCCTCGGCGTCCTCCTTCTTGGCACCCTCGAGAACAGCCTTGGGAGCGCCCTCGACGACCTCCTTGGCCTCCTTCAGGCCAAGGTTGGTGAGCTCACGGACGGCCTTGATGACCTGGATCTTGTTGTCGCCGAAGCCCTCGAGCACGACGTCAAACTCGGTCTTCTCCTCGGCCTCAGCAGCGCCAGCAGCGGGAGCGGCGACAACAGCGGCAGGAGCAGCGGCGGAAACGCCGAAGGTGTCCTCGATAGCCTTGACGAGCTCGGAAGCCTCGAGAAGGGTCATTTCCTTAAGAGCATCGATGATCTCATCGGTGGTAAGCTTAGCCATTTCTAAGTCCTTTCGGTTTCCGTGTCTGTGCACGGAGATCAGTTAAAACACGGCGCGAATGCGCCAGGGGTGCGGCGTTGCCGCCGCGGGTGAAAACAGCAACTAGGCTGCCTTCTGCTCGGAGACCTGCTGGATCGAACGAGCGAGACCAGAGGAAACGCCGTTGACGCAGACAGCGATGTCGCGAGCGAAACCGGAGATGAGACCGGCGATCTGGCCGAGAAGCTGATCCTTGGTGGGCAGCTCGGCGATAGCCTTAACATCATCAGCGGAAACGGCCTTGCCGTCGGAGATACCGCCCTTGATCTCAAGGACGCCCTTGGACTTAGCGGAGAAGTCCTTAAGGGCCTTAGCGGCCTCGACCGGCTCGGTCTCGTAGAACACATAAGCGACGGGGCCGGCGAGGATCTCGTCGATCTCGGGCTGCTCCTGGTTCTTGAGAGCGATCTTGACCAGGTTGTTCTTGTAGACCTTCATCTCGGCGCCGCACTCGCGAAGCTGATGACGCAGCTCCTGAGCCTGCTTAACCGTCAGACCGTTGTAGTTGACGACGAACAGACCGGCGTTCTCGGCGATACGGGACTCGATCTCTGCAACCTTGTCGATTTTGTACTGCTGGGGCATGAATTACACCTCCTCGAATTCTTTCCGGGCACGGTCCGCCACAAGGACGTGACGGGGGCATGTCCAAAAAGAAAGCCCCCGCGCTGCATGAGCGACGGGGGCGAGAAGACATATCTACTCGACCACCTCGGCTGGCGGGAAGTCCCATTAAGCTCGCGGGTAAGACCCGTTTGCGCCGGCTGTCTCTGGCAGCGGATTCGTGCGTGAACCGAAAGTATTATGGCGGGGACCCCGGCGTCGGTCAACGGCAACCCTGGCTGCACACAATTCCACCATCTCGGTCGCGCCGCCAAAGGCCAGGCGCAAGCTTTTCGCTCGGTCAGGTCCTGGGCTCGCACGAAGAGCACATTTAGTGCTCTTCGGCTCGTGCGGAATCTACGAAAAGCTTGCGCCTGGCCTTTGGCGGCGCGACCTGTGTTGACTTTGGGACAGCCAGGGTTGCCGTTGGCCGGCGCGCCCCACTCATAATGCTTGGGTCGGTGGGCTGATGTGTTGCGTCCCTGAGGACTATAAGGTCGAAATGAAGGTGGACAGGCGGTGGAGGCCTTCGTCTAGGTCTTTGTCGGAGACGCAGTAGCTGAGGCGGATGTGGCCTTCGGTTCCGAAGCAGTCTCCCGGGACTAGGGCTACGTTTGCTTCTTTGATGGCTTTGATGCAGAAGTCTTCGCTGGTTAGGCCGAACTTTTTGATGCTCGGGAAAGTGTAGAAGGCTCCTGCGGGCTCTACTACGTCGAAGCCCATGGCGTCTAAGGCTGCGAGTACGCGCTCGCGGCGGGCTCGGTAGACTTTGAGCATGGGGGTTGGGTCGACGGTCAGGGCTCGGGCTGCGGCGTCCATTTCGAAGGAGACAGCACTCGATACTAGGTATTGGTGGGCTTTTGCGATCTCGGCGATGACGGGGGCTGCCGCTGCGAGCCAGCCCAAACGCCAGCCGGTCATGGCCCAGGGCTTGGAAAAGCTCTCAATAACTACCGTCTGATCGCGAAGCTCCGGGTGGCGCTGGGTAAAGCGCTCGTAGCCACCCACATAAACCAAGCGGTTGTATACGTCGTCGCAGACCACGTAGATGCCCGCCTGCTCCGCCACGCGCGCCACGGCGTCGAGCGAAGCCGCGTTGAGGATACAGCCCGTAGGATTGTTGGGCGAGCAGATGACGATGGTCTTGGTCGCCGGCGTCACGCAGGCACGAAGCGCCTCCTCATCAATCTGGAATTGCGCAGGCTCCGTATCCAAAAAGACCGCTTTGGCGTGGTTGGCCACGACGATGCTCTCGTACAGGCCAAAGGCCGGCGTGGGGATGATGACCTCGTCGCCGGGGTTGAGCATAGCCATGAATGTTGCCGACAGGGCCTCGGTCGCGCCGTCGGTTAGGATGACCTCGTCAGCCGAAAACGTAAGGCCCGCGTCCCCCATGTAGGCAGATAACGCCTCACGCAGGGCGGGGCGACCGTTGTTGGGCGGATAGTGCGTGTCACCGCGGTCCAGTGCGGCGGTCACCTCGGCGCTAATCACATCGGGCGTGGGAAAATCGGGCTCGCCGAGCGCGAGCGCGATGCACCCCGGATGCTGGGCGGCGAGCGCGTTAATCCGGCGGATACCGGAGGGCTTGAGCGTGGCAAGCGAGGTATTCATGGGCAGACGCATGGCGTTCCTTTCGTAAGGGTTGCACTAGGATAGCGCGGCGGGGCGCCACCAGACGGTGTAACCTAAACGGAAACCAACCGGAAAGGAGGCGGCATGGAGACGACCGCACGCGGCGATGCACCAAAAACGTTGCAGACCATTGCGTATATCAGCATTCCCAATAGCGCCGATCTTGATTTTTTGCTCTGGGACCTACAGGATGCCATCGCCGCCTATGCTCAGCTTTCCGGCACTGTACTCCCCCGCCCAGTCGGCTCGAAGGCAAATGACGCCGGCAGCGTTGCCGATGGCATCGTGCTGGCCATTGAAGACGTGGCTGACGATGAGACGTTGACAGCTATCGAGCAGGCGCTTG
>URAQ01000235.1 GCA_900545875.1 uncultured Collinsella sp. | reverse complement strand
GCCGCCGGTGTCCGCGCCGGTCGAAGAAGAGCCGTACGACTATGTCCCGCTCGATGCCTACGGTGCCGCGCCTGTAGAGGTCGTCGATGATCTGCCGCCAATCGATGTGCCTCATGGTATGGGCTCTGAGCCCGCCGGTGCCCCGGCAGACGCTTCGGCCCCTATGGTTCTGACCGATCTTGAGCGCAAGTCCTTGGCAGGGGAGCGCGAGCTGCTGACGATGCTCACGAGCTACCCCGACCTGTTCCGCACGTATGCCGACCGCATCTGCTCCATCGAGTGGGTTGACCCACGTCACGAGTCCATCGCATGGGCCGTTCTGGCTACGCCGCCGGGAACCGATCCTGCAGCTTGCATGGATGCGGCACGCTCGGTGTGTCCCGAGGCGGCAACGCTTGTGAGTGCCGGGCGCATCTCGGCGACGAGCAAGCACCCCACCGAGACGAACATTGTGTTTATGCTCGATACGCTCGAGCTCTACACCATCAAGCGCCGCATGCGTGCCGCACAGGCCAAGCTGCGCCAAGACCGTTCGCTCGATGATGAGGGCCGTCGTTCGCTGACCGTGCAGGCCGCGCGGGACTCGCAGCGTCAGCGCGAACTGCAAAAGTCGATCGGCGGCGTGGCGGAACCGTTCCGTTTGATCGGCCTGGAGGCCGCAGGCACTGAACAAGCCTAGATGTTGTGGTCAACCAGCGTATTCTCGCCTATATCCAGTCCTCTTTTTGGGTATAGACGTCAATGTGTGTGCTAAAGTATTGAGTCCTGTGGACTATGAAGGGAGAATCTGTGCCAAAAAAGACTGAGAGCACGGGTACTGGGCTGGAATCCTACGTTGCAAAGCTCATGGGCAACGGCTCAAACAGGACTTCGGTAACCGAGGACGAGATTCAGGTCGCCCTGAAGGATATCGATGTTTCTGACGAGCAGCTCACCGCGGTGTATTCCGCGCTGCGCAACAGCGGCATCCAGATTATCTCCGCGAGCGGTAACGACGACGCCCCCATGGACGTCGACGATGACGATAACGATACCGATACCGACGATTTCGATGACGACGACGAGCACGATTCCGGCTCGCTTGACGATCATGAGCTCAAGATGGCCCGTCAGGCCGATGCCGAGATGGGTTCTTCCAAGAGCAAGAAGAAGCGCACCGTGCGCACGTCCCGTTCACGCTCCCGCGTGCGTGGCATCGATGCCTCCACGGTGATGCTGACCGGCGATCCGGTCCGTATGTACCTCAAGGAGATCGGCAAGGTCGACCTGTTGACCGCCTCCGAAGAGGTCGATCTGGCTATGAAGATCGAGGCCGGTCTTGAGGCCACCGAGAAGCTCGAGGCTGCCGATGCTGGTGAGCTCGAACTCACGCGTGCCGAGATGCGTCGTCTTACGCGCATTGAGAACGTGGGCCTCGAAGCCAAGCAGGCGCTCATCAGCGCAAACCTGCGTCTGGTCGTCTCCATCGCTAAGCGCTATGTCGGACGCGGCATGCTGTTCTTGGACTTGATCCAGGAGGGCAACCTCGGTCTGATCCGCGCCGTCGAGAAGTTCGACTACCAGAAGGGCTTTAAGTTCTCCACGTACGCCACGTGGTGGATCCGTCAGGCCATTACGCGCGCCATTGCCGATCAGGCCCGTACCATCCGTATTCCCGTGCATATGGTCGAGACCATCAACAAGCTCGTCCGCGTGCAGCGCCAGCTCCTTCAGGACCTGGGTCGCGACCCGACCCCTGAGGAGATCGGTGCCGAGATGGACATGAGCGCCGACCGCGTCCGCGAGATCCAGAAGATTTCGCAGGAGCCCGTGTCGCTCGAGACCCCCATCGGCGAGGAAGAGGATTCCCAGCTGGGCGACTTCATCGAGGATTCCCAGGCCATCGTTCCGCCCGATGCCGCCAGCTTCTCCATGCTGCAGGAGCAGCTCACCCAGGTGCTCGATTCGCTTGCCGATCGTGAGCGCAAGGTTATCGAGCTGCGCTTTGGCCTTGTCGACGGACATCCCCGTACGCTCGAGGAAGTCGGCCGCGAGTTTGGCGTCACGCGCGAGCGCATCCGCCAGATCGAGTCCAAGACCCTGGCCAAGCTTCGCCACCCGAGCCGCTCGAGCAAGCTCAAGGACTACATCGAGTCTTAACCTCGCAAGCAAGAAGCGCCCTCAAGCACATCTGCTTGGGGGCGCTTTCATGTAGTCGTTGGGGACGTTCTTGAATGACTAGTCGTTTAAGAATGTCCCCAACGACTAGGTCGGAAAATTTCTTAAAAAAGTTCTTGCCCTACGCTGATTCGTCCGTATAATAAACTTCGTTGCTTGAGAGCACGCACCAATTCCTCGGTAGCTCAATGGTAGAGCACGCGGCTGTTAACCGCGCTGTTGTAGGTTCGAGTCCTACCCGGGGAGCCAGGTTGTAAAACCCGTCGCTTATGCGGCGGGTTTTTTCATGCCGCGACCACTTGACTCGAACGTTGCCATATCAACATTTCGTGTCGAGGATGTAATCCCGCGACCCACCACCTCAACATGGCGCGGTCGTTGTAGAATATTGCAATGATTGCTCCCACGACATGGTGCCGCGAGCACCAGATAAGGAGATTCTTGTGTCTGAGACCATTAACGGCAGCCTGAGCGTCTCGAACGACGTTATTGCCGATATTGCCGGTTATGCCGCGATGACGTGCTATGGCGTCGTCGGTATGGCTGAGCAGCTCCAAGGCGCCGAGAGCGTGCGCCTGCTTGCCGGTCAGCGCCTCCGCAAGGGCGTGCTTGTCTCCGCCGACGAGAACGGCCTTACGGTCGATCTTCACGTCGTGCTCGAGAACGGCGTCAACATGAAGTCCGTCTGCCACAATCTTTCGAGCTCCGTTGCCTTCACCCTGCAGGGGATCGCCCAGATCGATCCCGCCAGCCTTAAGATCGGCATTCACATCGACGCGCTCAAGAGCCGTCTGAACTAGCATCCGAAAACGGAGATTCAAATACCCATGATTGCAAAGACCATTCGCACCTGTTTTCCGATCGCTGCGGCTGCCGTTTCCGACAAGGCCGAGGAGATCAACAAGCTCAACGTGTTCCCCGTGCCCGACGGCGATACGGGCACCAATATGTCCCTTACGCTCCAATCTGTCGTTAAGGAGC
>URAQ01000234.1 GCA_900545875.1 uncultured Collinsella sp. | reverse complement strand
ATGCCCCGTGACGCATCGCGTGGTGGGTGACCGCATCGAGGCCGGAACCTTCATCGTCGCCGGCGCGCTCGCCGGCTGTCAGCGCCCGTCCACGCTCAAGGTGGTTCAGCCCACGACGGGCGGCGGTCGCGACGACCTGTCCGATTCCGTGATCGGCAAGGACAAGATCCGCATTGGTATGGAGGCGGCCTACGCCCCGTACAACTGGCAGGTTTCCGAAGCCAGTGAGTACACCATCCCCATCGACAACGTGCAGGGCGCCTATGCCGATGGCTACGACGTGCAGATCGCCAAGATCGTCTGCAAGGCCCTCGGTGGCGAGCCCGTTGCCGTCAAGCAGAGCTTCTCGGGCCTCATCGATTCGCTCAACAACGGCCAGATCGACCTCATCATCGCCGGTATGAGCGCCACGCCCGAGCGCGAAGAGTCCGTCGGCTTCTCCGACCCGTACTTCATTGGCTACTTTGGCCTGTTCGTAAAAGAGGGCTCGCCCTACCAAAACGCGACCAAGCTCAGCGACTTTAGCGGTGCCACGGTACTCGGCCAAAAGGACACCATGCTCGACACCGTCATCGACGAGATCCCGGGCGTTGTCCACAAGAACCCGGTCGATTCGGTCCCCACGGTGTTTTCGAACCTGCTGCAGGGCACGTGCGATGCCGTGACCTACAACACCGAGAACGAGAAGGGCTATATGGCCCAAAATCCCGGTATCGTCCCCATTCATTTTGCCGAGGGCGAGGGCTTTAAGCAGGAGGTCGCGGCAAACGTCGGCTGCCGCAAGGGCTCGGACAAGCTGCTTAAGCTCATCGACAAGACGCTCAAGGGCGTCAGCCAGGAGGAGCGCGACCAAATGTGGGACGCGTGCCTCGACCGTCAGCCGGCATAGGGAGGCAGCATGAAAACCGTCAATCGTCTGGCCTCCTTTATCAAGGCCGACCACCGTTATGTGTACCTGGGCACGAGCGTTATCGCGGCGCTCGGCCTGGCGTTTAGCCAACGCAATCCTACGCCGCTGAGCTTCTTGGCGCCCACGGGCGTGTTCCAAGACTGCCTCTGGGCAATCCTTTGGGCCTGGCTCGTCGTGTCGGCGGCGGCGCTGGTCACCAAACTCATGCACTGGAACGACTATCGCGAAACGTCGCCGTTTGCTTCCGAGCGCTTCCGTCGCGGCGCGCGCCTGGGCAGCTACGTCGTGGTCGCCATCGCGGTGATCTTTTTCGTGGACCGCTGCGTCATGTCATTTATCGACCTGGTGCAAGTGAGCATTGTCTCGGACTCCAACCCCAGCGACTTTTTGTCGAGCCTGGTCTACATGACCTACAAGAGCGGCGACTTCTTCATCCGCGGCATCGAGATCACCATCGCACTTGCGACCTTCGGTACCGTCATCGCCTTTTTCCTGGCGCTGCTCTTTGTGTTCCTGCGCATTCAGACCTTCGATCGCGTGGACAACGACCTGGTGCGCTTCTTTAAGAGCATCGGCCGCGGCTTTGCGACCATCTACTCCACCATCGTGCGCGGCACGCCCATGATGGTCCAGGGTCTGCTCATCTATTACGCGGGCTTCACCGTTTTGCGCGGCATGGGCTTCGAGACCGCCCAGGCCAACCAGATTTGGAGTACTTTCACCGCCGGCCTCGTCACCATCTCGCTCAACTCCACCGCCTACATGATGGAGGTCCTGCGCGGCGGCATCGAGTCCATCGACCCCGGCCAGGCCGAGGCAGCGCGCTCGCTGGGTCTTTCGCAGTGGCAAGCCATGCGCAAAGTCGTGTTCCCCCAGGGCATTAAAAACGCGATTCCGGCGCTCACCAACGAGCTCATCATCAACATCAAGGACTCGTCGGTGCTCTCGGTCATCGGCGTGTTCGACCTCATGTACGCCACCACCACCGTCGCCGGCGTGTACTACCGCCAGATGGAGGTCTACTGCGTGGCGCTCGTGGTCTACCTGATCCTGACGCTCGTGGCGAGCCGCCTGCTCGAAGCCTTTGGCAAAAAACTCGGCGCCGAGGCTCCGGCCACGCTGCCCAGCTCCAACTAGGCGCAAGACGAGGAGATTCATCATGGCAGATACCGTTACTACCGGCGCTGCGGCCGCGCAAACCAAAGAGCCGCTCATCCGCGTTGAGGGCCTGCGCAAGAGCTTCGGCTCGCTCGAGGTGCTCAAGGGCATCGACCTGTCCGTTAACCCCGGCGAGGTCGTCACCATTATCGGCGCCTCGGGCTCGGGCAAGTCGACCTTCCTGCGCTGTCTCAACCTGCTCGAGACCCCGGACGCGGGCCACATCTGGTTCCACGGCCAGGACCTTACGGCCGAGCGCTGCAATATCAATAAACTCCGCGAGGACATCGGCATGGTGTTCCAGGGCTTTAACCTGTTCAACAACATGGACGTGCTCGACAACTGCACGCTCGCGCCCGTCACGCTCAAAAAGATGAGCAAGGCCGAGGCTGAAAAAATTGCGATGGAGCATCTGACGAGTGTGGGACTCGAAAAATTCGCGCACGCCGCCGTGGGTCGCCTGTCCGGTGGTCAAAAGCAGCGGGTGAGCTTAGCAGGCGTTCTGATTGACGAGAGTCCGATTCTACTCTTTGATGAACCACTGGCCAATCTAGATCCCAAGTCGGGCCAGGATATTATTGATCTGATTGATCAGATTCATGAAGAACAGGGCACGACAACTATTATTATCGAACACCGTTTAGAGGATGTACTCTACCGTCCTGTCGATCGGGTCATCTTGATCAATCAAGGCCAAGTTCTCTTTAATGGTCAACCAGATGAGTTGTTGAGAACGACACTGTTGGGTGAAAATGGGATTCGAGAACCTCTCTATTTAACAACTCTTCGTCAACTCGGCCAGGATTTAGATCAATTGGAGCATCTGGATCGTCTGGAAGATATTGAGCTTACCGGTGTGAATCATGCCATTCCAGAAGCAACCTTTGCTAAAACTGGTGAAGCAGAAGAACTATTGAAGTTGGAGCAGATTTCCTTTGCTTATCAAGAAAATCATCCGATCTTGAAAAATATTTCCCTCAGTATACCTAAGGGCCAGCGCTTAGCCATTGTCGGGAAGAATGGAGCAGGAAAATCAACTCTTGCTAAAGCCATCTGTGGCTTCATTACAACAGAAGGGCAATACACCT
>URAQ01000233.1 GCA_900545875.1 uncultured Collinsella sp. | reverse complement strand
TGCCCTTCGACCGGTTACGTTGACCCATTTGAAGTGGCCATCGCCGCGCTGGAGAACGCGGTCGCCAACGGCGTGACGTTTATGCGCTCCTCACCGGTGGAGGCGATTGAGGTTGCTAGCTCGCATGACGAGGACGTTGCTGTCGACGACAAGGGTCGCGCACGCTTTACGCTGGTGACGCCCACAGGCGATGTGCGTTGCCGTTACCTGATCAACGCCGCGGGCAACGGAGCCGCGGACATCTCGCACATGGCCGGCGCCGAGGAGTTCCAGATGGTCTGGCGCCAGGGCAATATTGTGGTGCTGGACAAGGAGCCGCGTGCGCTCATGCCGCTCTACCCTGTTCCCACGCCGGTTTCCAAGGGCGTTATCGTCACGGGCACCGTGCACGGCAACACCGTAATCACCGCGACCGCCGCTGTACGCGAGCCGGGCGATACTCAGACCTACGCGACCGATGTCGACGCACTGCTGACCGGTGCGCGCAAGCTAGTGCCCGATCTGGATACGCGCCGCGTGGTGCGCGCATTTGCCGGCGGGCGTCCGGTCATTCAGGGAACGAACGACTTCTTTATTGGACAGTCGGCCGTGGTGCCGGGGCTTTTCCAGGCGGCGGGCATTCAGTCGCCGGGTGTGGCAAGCGCACCGGCCATTGCCGAGCGCATGGAGCAGGTGCTGCGCGATGCGGGCGTGGTCCTGCGCGAACGGGCGGACTGGAACCCAATTCGCCGCGCGCCGGACGATTTTGACCGCGCACCGCTGGCGCGCAAGGAAAAGCTGATTGAGTCCGATCCCGCGTGGGGACAAATCGTCTGCCGCTGCGAGACGGTGCCCGAGGCCGAGATCGTTGCCGCGATTCGACGCCACCCGGGCGCGGTTTCGGTCGAGGGCGTCAAGCGCCGCTGCCGCGCCGGCATGGGTCGGTGCCAAAGCGGCTTTTGCCAGAGCCGCGTGGTGTCAATCCTAGCGCGCGAGTTGGGCTGCGATCCCAGCGAGGTGCTGTTGGAGGATGCCGGATCTTGGCTAGTCGAAGGACCGCTGAAGGGGGTTCGCTAGGATGGCGACGTTGAATATGCGCGACGGACGAGCGGAGGCCGGGGCTAAGGAGGCGGTGCAGACGCAGGCGTTCGACGTCGTCGTTATCGGCGGCGGGCCTGCCGGCATGGCGGCCGCGCTGGCCGCGCATAAGGCAGGCGCACGCGTGGCCATCGTGGAGCGCGAGCAGCGCCTAGGCGGCATCCTCCGCCAGTGCATCCACCCCGGCTTTGGCCTGTCGCACTTTAAACAGGAGCTCACCGGTCCCGAGTACGCGCAGCGCTTTATCGACCAGGTGCGCGCGACCGACATTGCGCTGTTCTTGGGCAGCATGGTGCTTGGGATCGATTCTGGCGATAGCGCGTCGGGTGCGGACGAGACCGAAGAGGATGGCGTCACCCATACCGTCACGCTCATGAGCCCCGCCGGCATGCTGCAGCTCACCGGACGCGCGGTCGTCCTTGCAATGGGATGCCGCGAGCGCACGCGCAGCGAGATCAAGATTCCTGGCAGCCGCCCCGCCGGCGTATTTACGGCCGGCTTGGCGCAGCGATACATCAATATCGAAAATCTCAAGCCCGGCTCGCGCGCCGTCATTTTGGGTTCGGGCGATATCGGGCTGATCATGGCACGTCGCTGCACGCTCGAGGGGATTTCGGTCGAGGGCGTGTACGAGCTCATGCCGTACGCTAACGGTCTGCGCCGCAACGTCAAGAACTGTCTGGACGACTTTGGAATTCCGCTGCATCTGTCTACCACGGTCACGCGCGTGATCGGGCACGACCGCGTGGAAGCCGTCGAGGTGAGCCAGGTCGACGAGCACTTAGCGCCCATTGCCGGGACGGAGCGCATCGTTCCGTGCGACACGCTGCTGCTATCGGTGGGGTTGATTCCCGAGAACGAGCTTTCGGTTGCCGCAGGCGTGGAGCTTGACCCGCGCACGCGCGGCGCCGTGGTGGACCAGAGCCTGCAAACGGGCGTGCCGGGCATCTTTGCCTGCGGCAATGTGCTGCACGTACACGACCTGGCCGACAACGTGACGACCGAGTCCGAGCGTGCCGGTGCGGCTGCGGCGGCGTGGGCGTTGGGCGGCGCCGAGGCGTACGCTGCAGACACGGGCTGGGAGCTCACGGTCTCCCCTGCCGGCATCGCGGGCTACGCGCTGCCGGAACGCATTACGGCTGCGGCACTCACCAAACTCAACTTCCGCGTGCGCCGACCCGTCGACGCCGCCCGCGTGAGGATCTTGGCCGACGGCGAGGAACTGTTCGCCGGCAAGGTCCGGCCGTTTAAACCGAGCGTAATGGAAAGCTTCCCGCTGACGGCAAAGGTGATTCAACGCGCACTCGACCTGGGTGCCAGCGAGATTGTCCTGTCCGTCGATCCCATCGAGGAGGCATAGCTCATGAGCAATAACGCAATCGATACGCTGCAGTTCAACTGCACCACCTGCCCATCCGAGTGCCTCCTAACCGTGGAGGTCAAGCGTGATGCCAATGGCTCCGTGGTAGAGGTCCGCTCCGTGACCGGCAACAGCTGCCCGCGCGGTGATAAGTTCGCACACCAGGAACTCACCTGCCCCATGCGCGTGCTCACCACAACTGTGGCCGTATCCGGCGGCGACGAGGCGCTGCTGCCCGTGCGCACGGCCGAAGCCATCCCGCTGGCACTCCACGCCCAGGCCATAAACCTCATCCGAGGCCTAGTCGTCAACGCCCCCATCCGCATGGGCGACGTCGTGCTAGAGAACCTCCTAGACACCAACATCGACCTCATCGCCAGCATGGACATCGACCTAGCCTAAGTTGCTAATTTAGGACGGGCCTCTTTTAGCTACCCCGCCATCCACCCCGCCCCTCCTCAATTGCGGTGAAATAGTTCCTGATTTCCGCCAAACCCCGGCATCCAGGAACTATTCCACCGCAACTTGCCTTGGGACTGGTATTTAGCTTATTCCTACTTTAGTGCCATTTCAAAACTATGCCGGATTACGGGGCTGATTCGGGACCCCCATCCATACCGGCAATTTTCGATTTTTGATAAGCCATCTACCTGCACTGATAATTGTTCTCGGGGGAAGCGGGCACTGCGGGGCGCGGCAACGGCGCGCGATTTCCGCGTCGCAGCGCTACCCTGATGCTGAATGCCGGGACGATGAC
>URAQ01000232.1 GCA_900545875.1 uncultured Collinsella sp. | reverse complement strand
AGGCGGGGCATGCCCCGCCTCTTACACCACATCTCTGCGCGCTACCGAAGTTGTCTCATTAGGGACCGATTTTTAAGCCCAAAGATATGTGACCGGCAAGACAACAGTACTCATATTTGGCATTTTTTGCCCACCACCCCTTTTGACGGAGCAAAACGCAGAAAGATCGGCCCATCTCTGCGCATAAGAAAGGGACGGGCTTTCCCCGACGACTGTCGAGAAAAGCCCGTCCCGTAAAATACGATCGCTAGAACGTTCCACCGCCGCCTCCGCCGGCGCCGCCACCGCCACCTCCGGAGAAACCGCCGCCTCCGCCGCCGCCCGAGCTGTCAGAGCTCGATGCCAGCTCGCGGATGGTTTCGTGATACACATCGTCAAACGAATCGAGCGGCGACTCGTTGCCGTAATGATGGTAGTACCACCAGTAGCAGGGATAGTTGTCGTAGAAGTCGTCGCTGCTGCGCAGATCAGCAGGTACAGCCTCGGCAAGCTGACGCAGGACTTCCTTGGAAACGCCCAGCGCCACGCCCATCACCAGCAGTTTGTTCCACAGAATCAGATCGCCCGGGACGGCCTCCTTAAGGCGCGTAAAATCCTCGAGCCAATGCTTGAGCGCCTTACAGCGGGCCGCCACCTCGGCGCCCTCCGGCGTAAAGCGGCGGAAGGTGAGACTCACGCCAATGCCTACAAGCACGATGGGCACCGAGATAATCGCGGCGGTAACGTTTGCCTGCGCAGCATCGGTAAAGAAAATGGATCCGATGGGAATAAAGGCGATTATAATGCCCAGGACCAGGCCAAACACCATTGCGACAATGCCGTCCGAAGCCACGTACTCGCGATCGGCCAGCTCTCCCTTAACGGTGTTCTGATAGTCCTCGAGCTTATCGCCAGCAGATTCGGCGTGATCGCTGACGTAATCCTCCAGCTCGCTAAACGTGCGCGAACGGATGCCGTTCTCGTCAGGCTTAACGCCGGCAAAGAAAACTTTGAGCACCGCGCGATCGACGCTGTCCTTCTTGGTGGACTTCCAGCCTTCGTCGGTCACTGTGAGGCGGTAGGTCTGTTCCTCTTTCTCGCGCCCCAGCAGGCCCTTCTTGGTCTCGGTCGCTTCCTCAAGCTTGATCACGCGATCGTCGGTAAGCTTCATAAGCGTGGCGATATATGCCTGATCGGGCACCTCGTTCCAGCTCATAAGGGCCGAGAGCACGGCGGGATGGTCGGCCGAGGGCACGTCACGGAAGTATTCATCTTGGAACAGCGGCTTTGGCTTGCGACGGCGCAGCTTGAGCAATACGATTACGCCGGTGAAGGCCGCCGCCGCGACAACACTTACCGCGGCAAGTGCATTTGCAATCATGCGCGCGTGCTCACGACGGGCGTTGGCCTCGTCGGCCCACTCTTTCTCCTCGCTCAGGATTGTCGACATGCGCTCGTCACCCGAGGCGGCAAGCTGCGGCACCCAGTCGCTGGGGAAGGCGATGCGCGCCTCGGCAAACTCGCCCTCGTGCACGCAAGGGATGGTATAGGTGACCATGGGCTCGTTCTCGTCGAGCGACACGTCGCCTGTTAGCGGACCATGGCCCCATGCGCGGAAGTTATCGCCCTTAGTCGCCGCCGTCCCGGCAGCGGCGTTTGCGAAGTAGACCTCCATCTCCACGTCATCGGAATCGGCAGACCAGCCGTCGCCCACAAACTTCCAGTAGAGCTCGGCGGTATCGGCCCAGTTCATGACCGCGCCGGTCATGGTGTAACTCACGTAATAGATGGCGCTGTCGCCGCTCTCGTGGGGGCTGAATACCTTGATTTTTACGCTGCCATCGGACTGCTCCACCGTGTAGACGCCAGAGTCGCCTTTGTTCGCATAGTCGACTCTGCTAAACGCGGTGTCGTCTTCCTCGACGCTTAGCACATCAACGTTCACCGAGCCGCCCTGCTGATTGGAGCCCGTATTGATATCCCAGTACACGCCGTTGATGTCGTCGTCAAAATCGAACTGACGCCCCTCGACAACGGTCAGCGAGCCATCGGCCTCGACCGTGGCGCCGATATAGGTTTGGCTCATGGAGTAGCCGTCGGCATGGGCGACGGCGGGCAGCAGCAACAGTGCGCACGTAACAAGCGCGCAGACGGAAGCGAATCGCGCAAATAGGCGGCGCTGCCGACAGGGTTTGGCAACGGGGGCGTTCATAGGCACATCCTTTGTCTGTGATACCAACAGCATAATTGTCCCACGTTTGCGCCCGCACATGACGAATATCTCGGCAACCGGAGCGCCAAACGGGACGAAAGTCACCCCGCACCCCGGCAGTTAGGGACGCTCCTTATCTGCCGGCAGTCTGGGACACTCCTTGGCATGGCCCGCGCCAGCAGCAGATGCCACTTCACAGCTCCATCACAGGTGTAGCGGCTTTGTGTTGCCGCGGCATGCGCTGATTGAGCCTGTGGTCGAAGGGCATAAAGGAGTTGAGCGAAAACGGTTTGCCCCTTTCCCGTTCGCTCGAGGATCATGTCCCCCTTTTCCGCGGAAACCCCGGCAGTTGCGAAGAGCTGCCGGGGTTTCTGTCGTTTGAGGCGTTGAATTAATGGGCCGGAATCAAAATGACGAGCCGGTACCCCGGTGCGCACAGCGCGCTCGAGCCCCGGCAACTCGCCGCCCATAACGATGCCTCCCCCGCCGCGCCCCGCGCTATACTCGTCCGCATGGATATCAACGCACGCAACATAGTAACGACCCTCGCCAGCACGCCGACGCCCACCGCGGCATCAGCCACCCCCGCAACGTCCGCGCCTGTCGTGGGCCGCTTTGCCCCGTCGCCCTCGGGCCGCATGCACCTGGGCAACGTGTTCAGTTGCCTGTGCGCTTGGCTTTCAGCCCGCAGTCAGGGCGGCCGCATCGTGCTGCGCATCGAGGACCTGGACGATCGCTGCAAGCGACCGGAGCTTGCCGCCCAGCTCATCGACGACCTGGCCTGGCTGGGACTCGAGTGGGACGAGGGCCCCCACTACCAGCACGATCGCCTGGACCTGTACGAGGACGCCTTGCATCGGCTACAGGACGCCGGCCTCACCTATCCCTGCTTTTGCACGCGCGCCGAGCTCCATGCCGCAAGCGCGCCGCACGCTAGCGACGGCACGCCCATCTACCGTGGCGCTTGTCGAGGGCTTTCGGCCGAGGAAGTTGCCCGTCACAGCGTC
>URAQ01000231.1 GCA_900545875.1 uncultured Collinsella sp. | reverse complement strand
TCGACGGCGTGCACAAGGTGCGCGTGTATGGCCGCATTGGCCAGATGGCGCTCGAATATGACGAGCGGTGTCGTGCGAGCGTGCTCGACACCTTGGGTGCGCTCGATGCCCAGGCCATTGCCGACGCAAAGACGGGTTACGTAATGCAGCTTGAGCCACGCAAGCACAAGCTCGTCATGGATCTTGCCACACTTATCGGCGCCCACTACGCGCGCCGCTGGTTCTTGCCGACGCCTCTGCGTGCGGTGTTTGTCGTGGCCGGTTACATGGCATTTTTGCGCGCTGCCCTTCATGAGCTGGCGCAGCCGCGCCTAACCGTACCTGTGCTTGACGCTTCGGCCATCGGCATTTCGTTCGTCAAACGTGATGTCGACACCGCGGGCCAGACGATGTTCCTGCTCAACGTGGGTGAGCTGCTCGAGGACTACACCCGCGCCATGAGCGAAAACGAACTCATCAACTCGCTGCTCGATGTGCCCGACAAGGCGCAAAAGGTCGTCGGCGACACCGAGGTAAGCGTTGCCGCCACCGAGCTTGAACCCGGCGATTTGGTCGCCGTGCGCACCGGCATGTCTATCTGTATCGACGGCGTGGTCGAGCAGGGGAGCGCTATGGTCAACCAGGCGACCCTGACCGGCGAACCGCTGGCCGTCGAGCGCAGCGTGGGCGACGACGTGTTCGCCGGCACCGTTGTGGAAGATGGCAGCATCTTGGTGCGTGTGCGCGCCAACACGGCTCAGACCAAGCTCCGCTCGATCGTCTCGCTCGTGCAGACGGCCGACTCGCTCAAGTCCGAGGGTCAGTCGCACATGGAGGACCTCGCCAACAAGATCGTCCCATGGAACTTCCTGCTCGCGGGCCTGGTTGCGCTCACCACGCGCAGCCTCATCAAGACCTCAGCGGCGCTGATGGTCGACTACTCGTGCGCACTCAAACTCACGGGTTCCGTCGCCGTCATGACTGCCATGAGCGATGCTGCCAAGATGGGCGTCATGGTCAAGGGCGCGAAGTACTTTGAGTCGTTTGCCAAGGCCGACACCATTGTGTTTGATAAGACCGGCACGCTCACCGAGGCCCAGCCGCGTCTTGCCTGCGTGCTCACCACCGATGGCTGGAGCGAGGACGAGATCCTGCGCCTTTCCGCTTGCCTAGAGGAGCATTTTCCGCATCCGGTGGCGCGCGCCGTGGTCAATGCGGCACGCGAGCGCGGGCTCGAGCACCGCGAACGTCACGCTGCCGTCGAGTATATTGTGGCGCACGGCATCGCTTCGTCCATCGAGGGACGTCGCGCCATCATCGGCTCCGCTCATTTTGTATTTGAGGACGAGGGCGCGCAACTCGAGTCCGACATTAAGGAGCAGATCGAGTCCCAGATGCAGGGCCTGTCGCCGCTGTATCTGGCGGTCGATGGCAAGGTCGTCGGCGTGCTCGGTATCGAGGATCCGCTCAAGGCCGGGGTCCGTGAGGCCATCGCCGACCTGCACGCGTTGGGCGTTAAGCACGTGGTCATGCTCACGGGCGACTCGGAGCGCACGGCCGAGCGCATTGCTCGCGAGGCAGGTGTCGACGAGTTTAAGGCCGAGCTGTTGCCCGAGGACAAGTACGCGTATGTTGAGCGCATTAAGGGCGAGGGGCGCCACGTTGCCATGGTGGGCGACGGCGTCAACGATTCGCCGGCGCTGGGCCTGGCCGATGTGGGCCTGGCGATGGGCGGCGGAAGCGACATCGCCAAGGAGGTCGCCGACATCATCCTGACCGATACGGACCTTGCCGCGATCGTGCGCCTGCGTCGCATGAGTCAGGGGCTTATCGACCGTCTGACGAGTTCGTATTCCAAGGTGATGCTCACCAACTCGGCGCTGTTGGCATTGGGTATTACTGGCATGATCACTCCGCAGACGTCGTCACTGCTGCACAACGGCTCAACGATCGCCTACAGCCTGGGCAACGCGAAGGCGTACCTGCGTTAGCAGGCGTGTCCGTCCACCTTATCTGGCCTGCGCCCAGACGGCATCGGTGCCGTCCGGGCGCGGCCTTTTGCATTTGAACATTTGCTAACCTCACTATATAGTGTTGCTAGCAAGGCTAGCAATTGAAGGGAGCGAGATCGACGTGGGTGCTGTTAGCGGCATGGCGCAGGTGAACGTTCGCGTGGATCGCCAGGTCAAGAACCGTGCCGAGGAGGCGCTGCGGCTTTCGGGCAGATCACTGCCCGAGCTCATCAAAAAGGTGGTGGCCAAGGTCGCGCAGGGTGGCGGGCAGTGCGAGGAAGTGCTTGCGGCCGTCGACGACCGGCAGCAGACCGTCGCGCACGATACTCCGTTCGCCGCATCATGGGCGGCGGCTGATCAGCTTTACGCGGACCTGGGCATCGCTACGTCGTCCGTGTCCGACGATCGCGATTGGGACGCAATCTATTCCGAAGCCATGGACGATCGCTATCGCCAAAAGGGGATGATCCTGTGAGCGGGTCTCCCCTCAAAATAATGGTGGACGCCAACGTATGGGTCGATTCGTTTTGCGTCGACCATGCCGAGTCGCTTGCCGCGCGTGCGTTTATTGAGCAGGCGACGGAGACGGGGGCGTTGCTGTTCTTCCCGGTGCATATCGCTAAGGACGTACTGTACGTTGTCCAACACGAGCTGAAGCGTAGCGTTCTTGCCAGCGGGGGAGCACTCGACGAGTCGTCTGCCCGTGCAATTGGCGATGCGGCGTTGGCGTTTGTTCGGAATATGACCGAAAACGCCACGGCCGTGGGCGCTGATGCATCCGATCTGTGGCTAGCCGACAAATATCTGACGCTCCATCGCGATTACGAGGACAACTTGGTGCTCGCCGCGTGCAAGCGCGCACAGGTCGATTACTTGGTGACCAACGATCGCAAGCTGCTCGAACATGCCGATCTTGCAGCAAAGACACCTCGTCAAATGATGCCGATTCTTGCTTTGGCCGAACGCAGCGGCGCGGCTATCGGTTGACGCGAGCTGTTTGCGGGCCTCTTGGACGACGGTGCGCCAAGGGGCCCGCGTCTGCTATTTACAAAAGCTCGGCCTTAATGGTGGGACTTTCTGCGAGCTGCTCGGCTGCCTTTTCGTCGGAGCTGTCGAGTGCTGCCAGGCTGCGGTAGACCCACTCGTTGACCTGGGTGTTCTTGACGCCTGCGGTCTGCATAAGGGCGCCTACCTCGCGGATTGCTGCGAGCAGATCGGCTTTGGGACCCGCGAGCTCGACCTCGATGCCGTGGTAGGCGGCCACGCCGCGGTTCTCGCTC
>URAQ01000230.1 GCA_900545875.1 uncultured Collinsella sp. | reverse complement strand
TCGCGCCCTTGAAGTTGAACGTCAGATTGTCCAAATGCGGCCCGCGCAGCGTCGGCTGGTCCGCCGTTCGGTAGAACGGCGGAACCTACACAGCCTGTGCCAGCTTCTCGGCTCGCTCGGCGGCGGCAAGTGCCTCGATGACGGTGCCGAGCTGATCGCCCAGAAGGACGCCGTTGTAGGTGGAGTTAAAACCGATGCGGTGGTCGGTCACGCGGTCCTGGGGCTGGTTGTAGGTGCGGATCTTCTCGGAACGGTTGCCGTGGCCAATCTGGCTCTGGCGCTCGGCACCAAGCTCGGCCTGCTGTTTCTCGAGCTCCATCTCGTACAGACGGGCACGCAGCATCTGCATGCAGACCTCGCGGTTCTGGATCTGGGAACGCTGCTCCTGCGACTGCACCACGGTATTGGTGGGCAGGTGGGTGATGCGCACGGCGGAGTAGGTGGTGTTAACGCACTGACCGCCAGGGCCGGAGGCGCAGTAGGTGTCGATGCGCAGGTCGGACTGGTTGATCTGGACGTCGATCTCCTCGGCCTCGGGAAGCACGGCGACGGTTGCCGTGGAGGTCTGGATGCGGCCCTGGGACTCGGTCTTGGGGACGCGCTGGACACGGTGCACGCCGGACTCGAACTTCATAACGGAGTAGACGCGGTCGCCCTCGACCTTGAACTCGATGGACTTAAAGCCGCCGGCCTCGCTCGGGCTGGAGTCAAGCACGGTGGTCTTCCAGCCGCGCGACTCGCAGAAGCGCTGGTACATCTTGTACAGATCGCCGGCAAAGATGGCCGCCTCGTCGCCACCGGCGGCGGAGCGAATCTCGACGATGGTGTTCTTGTCGTCGTTGGGGTCGCTCGGGATGAGCATGTACTTGATGTCTTCCTCGAGCTGGGGAAGCTTGGCCTCGTTTTCGGAGATGTCCATCTGGAGCATCTCCTTCTCATCGGCATCGGTGGTATCGTGGAGCATTTCCTTGGCGGCCTCGATGTCATCGAGCGCGCCGATGTACTCGCGCGAGGCGGCGATGAGGTCGGACTGGTGCGCGTACTCCTTGTTGAGACGCGTGAACTCCTTAATATCGGAGGCGACGGCCGGGTCGGAGAGCTTCTTCTCGAGCTCCTCGTAGGCCTTGATGATCTTTTCGAGCTTGTCGCGCATGGCGGGACTCCTTTATATGCGTGAAGGTGAAAATCGGCAGAGTTGATGGGGCGCGCGGCGCCACTGCGGGGGTAAGCCCGGCTAGAACATGTCGATCTTCAGATACATGCGCATCCCTTCGCGTATGGGGTACATAGTTGCGGTCTAACCCATACATGATAGCGTGCGCAGGCAAACCTGCATATAACCCGCACGGAATGATTGGACGTAGTCGTTGGGGACGTTCCTTAACGACTAGCAAAGGGACTGTCGCTTTGTCACATTTTAGAGCGTTTGGAGTAGAGCGACGAGGAAGCGGATGCCCTGGAGGTAGGCGCGGCGGGTGATGCGCTCGTTGGTGCCGTGGACGCCGCGATCACATTCGTCGTCATCAACCACAAAGGCCGAGAAGCGAATGCACTCAGGGCAAATGTGCTGGTAGTTGGCAGCGTCGGTCGCACCGATCACGGTCGAGGGCACAATTGCCACTGGCTCGAATGATCCATTTTCCTCCGTCCCCTTTGGATCACGGAAATAGCGGGCTGCGATGGAGCGAACCGCCTCGAGGCCGGGGCCACCGATGCGCGGGGACGGCGAGGGTTCGGAGCTGCCGGGGCCTAGCTCCACTTCGACACGACCGGCAAGGTCCGCCCCGGCAACCGCCTCACGGCAGCGCGCCACAACATCGGCCACGCTCGTGCCCTCGAGCATACGGAAGTTGATGTTGGCCCACATATCCTGCGGCATTACGTTGGCGCCGGTGCTGCCACCCTCGATCTGCGTGGGTGCGCAGGTGGTCGTCACCAGCGGATAGAGCTTCTTGCTGGCGAGGCAATCGCGGACAATGGCGCCCCCGTTGGCGGCAATTTCATCCGCCGTATAGAGCCCCAGCTCGACGAGCTGGGCGGCAAGCAAATCGGTCACGCGCGTCGGCCACTCGATATTGCAGATTGCGGTGATGGCACGGCTGAGCACCTCGAGCGACGTGCCGCCGTAGGGGTTAGAAGAATGTCCACCCTCACTCTTCGTCTTGAGCACGATATCGGCATAGCCCTTCTCCGCGAGGTCGGCGTGCATGAGCCAACCCTCGCCCGCGCTGTACTCGGCATCCGAAACGATGCGGTAGTCGCCCTCGTCGATCAGGAACTCGAGCTCAACACCGCGCTCCTCGAGCGCACGGCCGATGGCGCCTGCGCCGCACTGCGTCGTCTCCTCGTCCTGGCCAAAGGCCAGGAGCAGCGTCCGCTCGTGCTGCCAACCGTGCGCCAGCGCATACTCGACAGCCTCGAGAATGCCTGCGACCTGGTCCTTCATGTCGATCGCTCCACGGCCCCAGATGTAGGTGTCGTCCACGTGCCCGCTAAAGGGGTCGTGCGTCCAGTCGGCCTCGGTACCCGGCACCACGGGAACCACATCCATGTGGCCCATGAGCATAATGGGCTTGAGGTCAGGGTCGGAACCGCTAAGCGTCACCAATAGCGAATGGTCGATAAGCTCGACCTCGCCCGCCGCAAATACGTACGGCCAGGCCTGCTGCATATAGGCGCGCAGGTCGTCGAAAGGTTGCCAGTCCACCGCCTCGGCATCCATGCTCGAGACGGTCGGAAACGACAGAACGCGGCCCAAGCGCTCGCACGCGCCTGCCTCGTCTATATCGGCAAAATCGTCCTCATGCGCAAAGAAGCGCCAAACCTCGGCCATGACATCCTTTCGATTGTGATGACGAGGGCCGCCCCACGGGAGCGGCCCTGCCACATAAGCGTTTGCGGTCGGTTATTTGTCCTCCAGATAACGAGAGAGGAACTCGCGCGTGCGCTGGTGTTTGGGGTTGCCGAAGAGCTCGGCCGGCGCGGCGTCCTCGAGCACCACGCCCTTGTCCATAAAGACCACGCGGTCGGACACGGTTCGGGCAAAGGCCATCTCGTGCGTGACGACGACCATGGTCATGCCGTCGGCCGCGAGCTTGCGCATGACCTCGAGCACCTCTCCCACGATCTCGGGGTCGAGCGCGGAGGTCGGCTCGTCGAACAGCATGATCTGCGGATTCATGCACAGGGCACGAGCGATGGCCACGCGCTGTTTTTGACCACCGGACAGACGGCCCACGGCGGCGTGCGCGAACTTTTCGAGTCCCACGCT
>URAQ01000229.1 GCA_900545875.1 uncultured Collinsella sp. | reverse complement strand
GGGAGCCGCGGCAGCCTCGACCGGTGCGTTGGGGTTGGTCAGACCGGTGCGGGCCTCGTTGATGAGGGCCGCGAGCTCGGCGCCCTTGACGGGGACGGGGCTCATAGCGAGCGTCAGTGCCAGCGGAATGTTGAAACCGCTGACAACCGTGAACTTCGTGCCGTTCTTGGAAAGCTCGACCATGCTGTTGTTGACCGAGCTGCCGAGCATATCGGTCAGAACATAGACGGTGTCGTCCGCGTTGAACGTGGCGATCATGGCGCCCACCTTGTTGGTGATGGGCTCCTTGTCGTCACGAGCAAGCGACACGACGTGGACGTTCGACACGTCGCCGAGAACCATCTCGAGCGTGTCTTTGGCGCCTGCGGCCAGGCCGCCATGAGATGCGAGAATGATCTGATTCATCTTGCCTCCTCCTTTTCGTTATGGTCATTATAACGTCTTATACGTTGCGGATATTGCTAATTAGTATAAAGACCGTTTGCGGGTGAAAAACGACCGTTCGCGGGTTTAACGCACTTGAAACGTGGGGGCTGGGCAGGCCGGCGACGGCGGGATAACCCCAGGTCGGACGCCGCGCGCAACCCCCTATCGCACGAAGTACCAGGGGCTTTCTTGCACGGTGGGCTCCAAGGCAATGCCCGTGCGTTCCTTAAACAGATCCATGTCCTGCGATTTCTCTGTCCACCACGCGTTGGGCTTAAAGGTCATGCTCTCAACGACATGACCGACAAACACACTGTTGCGCAGCTTGGAGAAGTCGGTGTTCATGATCAGGATGGACGCGAGCACCAGCACAATGCCCAGGACCTTGATCGCGCCGGCGGGCTCGGCATAGACACCAATGCCCACCAGTACGGTGACGACCGTCTCGAAAGACATTACGACGGGAACCTTCGATGTCTCGAGTCCCATGGACAGACCCTGCATATATAGGATGTAGGCCACGGCTGTGGGGATGAGTCCAAAACCAAGGAACAGCAGCAGCAGCTGTGGCGACATTGCCGCGGCGACATCCGGCCACGGAGCCGCGATAGCTGCCATAACCGCACCGCCAAAAACAAAGCCCCAAAACGTGACAGCCAGCGGGTGGACCGTCTTGGTTGCTATCCGGCTAAACACCGCGAGTGACGCACCGCAAAGGCCTGCAATCACGCCCGACGTGACGCCCCAAACCGAAAAATGAAAACCGGAAAGGTCACCATTGGTCACTGCAAGCACGCAGCCAACGATGTTAAAGACAATGGCGACGAGCTTGTTGGGGGTCACGTCCTCGCGATAAAGCACGCGGCCGAGCACGACGCCAAACACCGGCGAGGTATAGAGCAGCACCGAGGCCGTGGACATGCCCACCTCGCCCATGCACTCGTAATAGCAGGTGTTGGCGGCGGCCAGGCCGACAATACCGACAAGCGCGCAGGGAACAAGCTCTTTAGGGCTTGCCTTGAACAGCGCCAGCGGACCCTGAGCCACGGTGGACCCCTCACCCGGACGGCAACCCATAAACATCAGGACCGGCGCCAAGATAAGCGCTCCGACCAACAAGCGAAAGGCAGCCATGCTCTGGGACGAAACGCCCATGGCCGAGATGCCGTTTACAAAGATTCCGATGCTGCCCCACATAAGCGCGGCGATCAGCACCAGCACATAGCCCAGATTGCTTTTCTTCAACGCAGCCTCCTCGGTATTGTTTCCAATATGTTTCACACTACGTTATAGTCGTTATATACATTTTTCAAGACACAAATCGGCGAGCGGGAAAGTGATCCGTTTTCCTCCGTCCTCAGCGGATTACTTGGCGGTTGCGGTGGACTAGTTCCCAAATAGAGGCTTCAAGCCCCCAAACAGGAACTATTCCACCGCAACTTATGAGGACATCGAGCTGTTAGGCCGCTCTATCCCCTAGTAGTCGAGCTTCCACATGTAGCGGCGCGTCATGTAGTCCTTGTGGGTGACGGCGGAGAGCGCGCGCATATACACGTTGTTGAGGATCGGGGCAAAGATCAGGTGGTTGAAGTACTCGCTCACGCTGTCCTTGATGTCGTTGAGGCCGAGCTCCTTGGCGTCGAGCTGATAGACGCGCTCGCCACCGTACTGGTTGACGAAGCGGATGCCGCGCTCGTCGTTGCAGCGGCTGCGGCCGACGCTGATGAGCTGGAACAGCGAGGTGCGCTTGTCCAGGATCTCGAAGGGGCCGTGGAAGAAGTCGCAGGTGTTGATGGTGCAGGAGTCGATCTGCAGCATCTCCTGCACGTTGCAGATGCTAAAGACGTAGGCGGCACCAAAGAGCGGGCCCTGGGCCATGACGTTGATGCAGGGCTTGTCGGCGTTCTGCTCGGCCCACTTGGCAGCGAGCGGACGGGTATACTCGACGGCCTTGCGATAGATGGGGTCGACCAAGTCGAAGGCGGCCATAGCGGTCTCGTACTCGGCATAGCCCTCGGTCTGCTGCGTAAGCTCCATGGCGATCATGGTCACGACGGCGGAGTTGGTGCGGCCCATGCAGGACTCGTCGACGGCCAGGCTGTCGTACTGAATCTTGTAGTCGCAGACCTCGGTGAGGCCGGACTCGTCAACATAGATGGCGATGGTGCTGGCGCCGTGGTCCTTGGCGACCTGGGCGGCAACGATGGTCTCCTTGGTGCCGCGCATGGACACGACGACGGCCAGGGTGTTCTCGTTGACGTAGGCCGGGGTGGCGTGCACGAACTCGTTGCTGGTGTAGCTGGAGCTCACGACCTGCGTGGCCTCGTGCTCCATAAAGTACTGGGCAGGATAGTTGCCGCCGTTGGATCCGCCGGCGCCAATCCACACGACGCGCTTGATGCCGCCCTTGTCTGCCTTGTCAGCCAAAACCTGGGAGACGACGTCCTTAACCTGTTCCTGAGTAGTCATCGTGCATCAGCCTTTCTTCTCGTTTGATGCTCTCGATGGCATACAAGTTACATACATGTTTTGGTTATGTCGACTAGTTGTATGCTATATTTGTCTTAGAAATTTTGCTGGTAAGGTTTTCGGTAGCTCGATACCAGCGGTTTTATTGTTGTGTTGAATACATGCTTGCTTAGATAAGCATACAAGTTAGATATAGGCTGATCGCATGAACGCTTCATCTAAAAAGAAACTGAGCCAATACGAGCGCTTGGCGGGTACGCTTCGCGACCGCATCGCCGCCGGCATCTACGCACGCGGAGACAAGCTGCCGTCCGAGATGGAGCTCATGGACGAATCGGGGCTGTCGCGCAGCACCGTGCGCCACGCCCTTAAGGTTCTCGTTGATGAGGGCCTGGTGCGCACCGAGCGCG
>URAQ01000228.1 GCA_900545875.1 uncultured Collinsella sp. | reverse complement strand
CAGGCGCTCGAGCTCCTCGGCGGGCAGCACGCACCGGCTGGCGTAGATGACCGTGGGGTTGCCGCGCACGGGCAGCTCGGCCAGGAGGTCGTACCCGAGCGTCACCTCGCCGTCGGGGCGGTACGCGAGGTAGTAGGCGGTCCCATCGACCTCGCCCATGAGGTAGGGGTGCTCGGTGGTGCGGTCGGAGTACGGCGACTTCGTCTCCGAGTACCACACGTATCGCATGAGGTCGCAGACGGCGACGCCCTCGGCGACGCCACCGTCATCATCGAACAGTGCCGGGCCGAGCTCGTAGTAGGAGAAGCCGCCGCCCATACCGTCAAAGTGACGTGGGGCATTCTTGGAAAGCTTGGGTGTCAGGTTGTCGTAGCCATGGATGGCGCGGCGCACGCGTTCGGCAGTAGTGGTGTCGGCGTAGTCCATCATCTCGACCAGGATGAATCGCCTGCCACCTCCGTCTTCGCTGTTCAGGGAGAGCGTCGCGTGCGCCGTCGTGCCCGATCCTGCGAAGGAGTCGAGGATGAGGGCGCCGTCGTCATACGCGAGCGAGACAATCCATCTTACGAGGTCAACTGGTTTTGGGGTGTCGAACACCTTGGACCCGAAGATAGCTTTCAGCTCTGCTGTGGCATCGGAATTCGTGCCGTAGCCGTCGAGCCAGGTGTTCCAGCCGAACGACTTCTTCTCATCGCGGATTTTCTCGTAGGGCTTCCAGCGCTCCGCCTTTCCATCAACAACCACGCCTTCATCGTACGGAGCCAGTTCCCAGTAGGCATTTTCAGGATCTTTAAGGACGGCCTTTATGAGGGGATTGTCGGCCCCCATACGCCATCGCCCCTCCAAGCCGTCGTTTCTAATGGGGTAAACCTCTGAGCCGTCTGGGGCGATCAGGGGGAACCACATCGTTTCACGGTCGCTTCGAAGGGAGCCGGCGCCCCACTTGTTCAACTCTCGGCCCTTGCGAAACTTCCCAAACTTATCCTTTTGGTCAAGTTTGCCAGTGGACTTCTCTTCTAGGCTGATTTTGCAGCGATCGCTCTTCCTGTAAAAATAAATATATTCATGTCCCGTTCTGAGCGCCGTCTTCTCTTTGCCGCCGCTCTTCTCGGAGCGCCAGGGAGCGCAGGCGAGCCTGTTGCCAGTGCCAAAAATCTCGTCAAGCAAAAGGCCAAGGTTCGACGTCTCGACGTCGTTAATGGACACAGCGATGAATCCCTCGTCGGACAGGAGCTCACGGAGAAGGCGGAGGCGCGGGTACATCATGCAAAGCCACTTGTCATGACGGGTAAAGTCTTGACCCTCGGGACCGACGACCTCTCCAATCCAGCGTTGAATCCGTGGATCGTTAACGTTGTCGTTGTAAACCCACTTCTCCTCACCGGTGTTGTACGGCGGATCAATGTAGATACAGTCGACGCGACCCTCGTATTCCGGCAGTAGCGCCTTCAGCGCCTCGAGGTTGTCCCCGTGGATGACCATGTTCCCGCAGTCGGAGCCGTCTGCGTCAAGCACACCCTTGTCCGCCACGCGCTCAAGCACGCGGAAGGGCACGTCGCGATGGTGGTTGACCACCTTATCCTTGCCCATCCAGTCCAATGTCGGCATAAAGCGACCGCCTCTCGAGAAGAAATGCCGCGGCACAAAAGCGCAGCGTAATCAGCATGGCTAAATGGTAGCAGAGAGTGCGGACATAAACGTTGCGTACCGTCCCGTACTGTTCCGTCGCAGTCACGTAAACGGCGCCGGAGACCAACCGTGAAAACTATTTGCCGCCCAGCGTGGGCAAAAGCCGCCGCGCGTTCGCGTCAACCGAGGTAGTACGCGCCATGGCCGCTGCCGGCTCGATTCGCTTGCCCATGGCGTCCTCCATCCCGTCGGGGGTCGCGTCGTTGCGACCCTTGTGCCAGCATTCTGCAACTACCTAACGTCCGCGGGTCAAAAATCTTCTGCGATTGCCTAACTATTCCGCTGTCGCGTACCATGGGGCCGTAAGCGGACTCGAAAAGATCCACCCATGTACGCCAACGACGCCCTCAAGCAGGCGGCCGCGACCGCCGGCGTTCCCATAACCCACATCGGCCCCGCCCTCGGCAAGGCCCCCAACTACGTCAACAACTCCACGTCGAGGGGCTCCACGCCCCGCTGCGACACCATGGCCGCCATGCTCAACGTCTGCAGCTACGCTCTCGTGGCCGTCCCACGTGAGGACGTCCCCGCGACCGCGATCGAACTGGATTGAGGGAGGTTCGACAGTGAGCCAGGAAGAGACATACTCCGCGCAATATGCGGCGATATCTCCCAAGTACATGATGGGCCTGATCGCTCGAGTGGAAAAGAAGCTCTTCGACGACTTCGGCGATAACTCGGACATCGACTACTACCTGCAGAAGTGGGTCGAGCAGTGGGATTACTGGAACAACAACTTCGATATCGCAAGGAACATCGATGGGGACGTAGATGTTCGCAGGACCCTTCACGGCATGCCTCCTGATGTGCTCATCAAGATCGCTATAGACCTCGGAATCGAAACCCCAGGGATGCTGCCCTCGATTCCCATGTTTCAGAACACACTTAAGGACCAGAACCCTAACGCCCAGGAGAACTTCGAACGCGCGATAAAGAACGTAGGCTCCCATCCAGACGATGCCGTGGCGCTGGCGAATTCGACCTTCGAGAGCGTCTTGAAGACAATCGTGGCAGACGGGGGTCTCGATCTGACCAGCGAGGCCATATCGAGAGATGTCGGCAAGGCACTCTCAAACAAAGTGATCCCCGCTCTGGGGTTTGCGAGCGGTAAGGAAGCACCCAAAGAGGTGAACAGGCTTGCGTCGAGCCTTCTCGGCATGGCCTCAGCGGTATCGGACCTCCGCAACGACAAATCGTCTGCCCACGGAAGCGCGCCGGACGACTATGTCATCGACGACCCTCTCTGGGCCGAGCTGGTGGTAAACGCGACCGCAGCTGTCGGTCTGTTTCTTTGGGAGTTCTACTCGAAGACGAAGCTTATTGCAGAGCCCACTCAGGAAGCACTCGATTTCGGTGACATCCCGTTCTAGAATCTGCTGAGGGGCCGAGTTATTTGACCAGCCCGCACGCGTGCGCGCCAGCGCCACGGCGGTGGGCGGACCACCAGGGGTGCCGTCCGAGGCCCCTTACGGGAGCAGCTGGTTCACCCGGCGCTGCACCTCGGCATACCGGCTCCCGAGCGCCTTCCTGCGGGCCTCGCCGACCCCGTAGCGTCCCGCGATCACCGCTCGTGCGAGCTCGTCCACGCTTGGCTGCGAGGGCTTGCCGTCGTCCCCG
>URAQ01000227.1 GCA_900545875.1 uncultured Collinsella sp. | reverse complement strand
GTCGAGACCGCTTCTGCCACTGAGGCCTCCGCAGCTCCGTCCGCCCTTAAGGGCAAGGATCTGAGGGTTCTGGTTCTGTGCGCTGGCGCCGGCACCTCTGCACTGCTCGCCAACGCGCTTAAGGAAGGCGCCGACGAGCTGGGCATCGACATTACCGCCAACGCCGGTGCCTACGGCAGCCACTACGCCATCATGGACCAGTACAACGTCATCGTCCTGGCTCCGCAGGTTCGCACCTATTACAACGAGATGAAGGCCGACACCGACCGCCTGGGCATCACGCTGCTGTCGCCCAAGGGCAAACAGTACATCGACCTCACTAAGGATCCCAAGGGCGCCGTCGCCTGGATCGAGGAAAACCTCGAGGCATAAGACGCTGACACCACCTGCCGCTTGCAGACAATAAATGGCCCGTGCATCGATGTGTGATGCGCGGGCCATTTTGTTTAGACCGCACCCGTCCTCCTGTTCATCTCAATCTGTAACATCTAGCCGAGTTTTTCGGTCCTAGCTGTTACAGATCGAGATGAACGCACAGGCCAAGCCGAAAATCTCAATCTGTAACATGTAGACCACTTTTGACCGCTTAGACGTTACAGATCGAGACAAACGGAATATACCGGACCGAATTGTCTAAATCTGTAACAACTAGCTGAGATTTTCGGCCCTACCTGTTACAGATTTAGACGAACAGGCCGAGCACGTCTACGCCCGCAGGTCCTTTACGCTGGAACGTTCGACCAACACGCCCGAGACAAGCGTACGGCTTCTGGAGCTCGGGGTTTCCAGACCTGCGACGACCTCGTTAAGCGCACGGACGCCCAGCTCGCGGTGGCGAAACTTCACCGACGTCAGAATCGAGTTGGGAATCGTCTTGTAAAGCTCGTCATCAAAGCCGATCACGGACACATCATCGGGCACACTCAGACCCTTGTCACGTAGAGCCATCATCACGCCGTTTGCCATGCAGTCGTTAGCAGCGAGGACCGCCGTGCAATCGGGTTTATCGGCAAGCACAAGGCCAGCGGCATAGCCACTATCCGCATTCCAATCGCCTTGCAGAGGCTCGGGCGGCTCAATGCCACGCGCCTCGAGCGCCGCTCGCCAGCCTTTCATTCGGCACTGGCTCGACAGCGACTCTTTCTTACCCGAAACGAAGTACACGTTCTTGTGCCCGTGGTTCAAGAAGTACTCGCACGCCATGCGCGCGCCGCCCTCTTGATCGTCACTGACGGTGGAGCAGGTAGGATGTTCCATTGGTGTGATAATCACCGTCTTGAGGTCTTTCGGCGCCTCAAAGGTATCAAAGTCATCGACCATCTGACGCAGGTTGAAGATCATGCCATCAACAGGCAGCTGCGACATCCTGCGCGCCGCATCGGCAAGGGTCATCTTCTCCCCAGCGCGCTTTTTGATCATCGTGAGAGCAAAGCCTCGCTCTTCGGCGGCATCGGCGATACCGTCAATCATGTCCACGGCGCCGCCCGACAAGTGAAACATCACCACGCCGATGCACCCGTAACGGCCCAACTTGAGCGAACGCGCGGCAAAGTTGGTTCGAAACCCAAGCGCTTCCATTGCGGAATGGACCTTATCGCGTGTCGACTCTCGCACGCTACCGGGCTCGTTGATCACACGCGAAACCGTCTTGAGAGAAACACCCGCGGCAACTGCCACATCATTCATCGAGACATTTTTCTTGTCCATCGTTGCCACTACTTCTCCAGTCGGTCTTGCATCGCTTGTTTTTTTTCGTTCTAGCATACACTACCTGCTTGACTGATAAATCAACCGTTTACCGGACAATATCGACCACTCACCCGTAAATCCTTGTTGCTCTTCCAAAAATGTCTTACGTTGTCATTAACGAAATGACAACGTTGTCATTTCGCAATGCCTTCCTTAAGCAGGAAGGTTTCCGGGCAGTCCTGACCATCCATCGACGACCAGTTCCATCCACATGCATCGCGCATCAAGTAGCAAAGGAGCTCTATGGACGCCATCGTAAAGATGCTCGAAAAGCATCAACCGTTCTTTGAGAAGATTTCGAGGAACATATACCTCCAGGCCATCAAGGACGGATTCCTTGGGTGCATGCCCATTGTCCTCACCTCTTCGATCTTTCTGCTCATTGCCACCCTTCCTGGCGTAGTTGGCATCACGCTGCCCCAGCCGCTCATCGACTGGTGCAACAAGCTGTACAACTTCACCATGGGCGTCATGGGCATCATGGTTGCCGGCACCACTGCCAAGAACTTCACGGCGTCCATGAACCGTCGCATGCCCGCCGGCAAGGTGCTCAACGACGGCTCCACCATGGTTGCCGCCCAGTGCAGCATGCTGCTGCTCGCTGTTACGCAGTTCACCACCAAGTTCGACGGCTCCGAGCTTTCGGTCTTCGATTGCACCAGCATGGGTACGCGCGGTCTGTTCTCGGCCTATATCGCCGCGTTCATTACCGTGTGGGTTTATAAGTTCTGCGTCTCGCGCGATCTGACCATTAAGCTGCCCAAGGAGGTTCCGGGCGCCATCGCTCAGAACTTCCGCGACATCATCCCCTTTGGCGGCGCCGTCATCATTTGCGGCATCATCGATGTCGTCGTGCGCAACCTCATGGGCGTTCCGTTCTCCGAGCTGCTCATCAAGCTGCTCTCCCCGCTCTTCACTGCAGCAGAGACCTACCCCGGACTTATCCTTATCCAGGCAGCCACCGCGTTCTTCTGGTTCATCGGCGTCCACGGCCCCTCGATCGTCCAGCCGGGCATCGACCCCATCCGTCTTGCCAACCAGGCCGAGAACCTGCAGGTTCTGCTGGCCGGTGGTCACCCCGCCCATTCCCTCACCTTCAACATGTCGCTCGTGGGTGAGTTCGGCGGCACCGGCGCCACGTTCATCGTGCCGCTTCTGCTGATTCTCTTTATGAAGTCCAAGCAGCTCAAAGCCGTCGGTAAGGCCTCGATTGTTCCTGTTGCCTTTGCTGTCAACGAGCCGCTGCTCTTTGGCGCGCCGATGATCCTTAACCCCTACATGCTCATCCCCTTTGTTGCCGCTGGCTGCGTCAACGTGAGTGTTGCCAAGTTCTTTATCGACAACGTGGGCATGAACGGCTTCTCCTTCGTGGTGCCTTGGGCTACCCCTGCCCCCATCGGCATCTTCATCACCACGAACTTCCAGCTTATCGCCCTGGTGTTTGTCGCGGTCATCATCTTGCTGGACGCCATCATCTACCTGCCGTTCTTGAAGGCATACGATAAGCTGCTCTGCGACCAGGAGGCCGAGCGCGCCGCCGAGCTGGGTCTCGAGTCCGATGGTGCTGCCACCATCGCCGCCAGCACCTCTGCGCCCGCTGTCGAGCAGACC
>URAQ01000226.1 GCA_900545875.1 uncultured Collinsella sp. | reverse complement strand
GAATGTGGGAGGTGTTCGGATAAAGTCGATAATCAAGGCCCATTTGAAACAAAGGCAAAAAAGTACTTGCAAAGACGCGTTCCGACATATAAGTTGATAAAAGACCGCCGTTGCGGTTTTAAGTAGATCGAGCATATGAAGTTTGAGTTTTAGCGTGTAAGAGAAGGAAGATCGGCAAAGTACAACCCCAAACGCAATGACAACTTAATGAGGTAACTGCCACATGTGAGGCACCCAGGGCATTGCTGTCTCGATTTTGAGCACGATGCCTTCCGCCTTGCATGGGCCGTTCCATCCAGCCCCTGCAGCAACTGTCTCACGGGCTCATTGAAAACCGCATAGCACCCCAACGTCAGCACATCACCCACGGCAAGCACATCACTCACGACAACCAACACATCAACAAACAGCACGAACATCAACCGATTGGAGAAGCTATGACAAACCACTACGCTGAAGACGGCGATAAGAAAAGCATTCTGGATGCCCGCATTGAGCGAGCATATGCAAACGAATATGACGCCGCCTTTGCCGCCGCGACCATCAAGAACTACGCGTCGCTACCGCTCGCGACGATCTTGGCCGACCACCCTCAACTGCTGAAGCGCTGCATAAAGATCATGGGCGACCCCGACATTCGCAAGCTGACAGACCCCTATGCCCCAAAACGCGACAACGATTCGTGCGTTCTTACCGTAGGCTGCCTAGCCCATATGCTTACGGCGCTCGACACGAAACTCAAGCTCGAATGGGAGCCCGACGAGCGTCATGAACTCGAGAGCAAGCGGAACACCCTGCGCACCGCACTGTTCCTTCCGTTGGACGGCCTCAAGCGCTGCAACGTCGAGCTCAATACACAGGCGCGGCAAAAGCCCGGGGCCACGGGGCAGAAAACTCCAAGACCCCATGCGGCCATCGTCGACCGCGACCGATATAACCGCATGACCGCGCACTTTTCCGCCGGGGGAGCAGCCATAAGGACGCTGATCGACCTGCTGTGCCTCCTGAGCATCAACGAGCTATTTGAGGGCTATCTCGCCCTTGTTCCCGCGACGGCACCCAAGTCGGTAGCAAAGATCATCGAGACCTGCAGACGCCAGTTTGAGCGCCATCGCAATGGCAGCGAGATGAACGCCAGCATCGCGCAGTACTACGCGGCTCATTACAAAAATGACAGATGTGCCCCTGTCGAGCATCAGCTGCGGCTCGCCTACACCACGCCCGTCGCAACGCTCCATCGCTTTGGAGCCCTTGGCGCTTGCGAGCCGCACGAACAGGCAGCCTGCCCCACAACCGAGCTCGATCTCAGGCTCGGACGAACCCTGTAGCCCGCCAGCCCCTCCGCGGGCAACAATCCTATTCCACAACACAACCAACAGAAAGGAGTCCTCATGGACACCAATCATTCCCCCATCATCAGCCCCCTCACCATGCGTGAATCCGCCCGAGGTATCACGCTCACCAGCATTTACGATGAGATGCTCGCCCGTCGCGAGCTCTCCGTCATGGGAAACATCGAAACCCCGATGGCCCACGACCTATGTCAGCAGATTCGCCTGCTCGATGCCACCGACCCCAGCCGCCCCATCACCATATTTGTCGCCAGCGCCGGCGGAAGCGTGCGATCGGGTCTTGCGATCTATGACGCCATGCGCCTCGCATCGTGCCCCATCCGCACCGTCTGCCTGGAATTCGCCGCGTCCATGGGCGCCGTGATCTTTATGGGCGGCGACGATCGCCGTATGGCGCCCCATGCAGAGCTCATGATTCACGACCCGCTGATCCCCCAGGGGGCAGGCGGCTCGGCACTTGCGCTGCAGGAAACCAGCCGGCGTCTCATGCAGACCCGCAAGACCCTCACGCAAATCCTCTCGGACCGCAGCGGCCTCACGCCCAAGCGCATCCAGTCCCTCACCGCAAAAGACACCTACCTTTCGGCCGAGCGCGCCGTCGAGCTCGGCTTTGCCCACGAAATCCTCTCGACCACCAAGGAGGTCGCCCATGTCTAACCTCGCTAGCCGCCTCGCCGCATCTGAGTCCGCATCGTCCACCATCCTCGCCAAGGATCGAACGCTTTCCTGCGACACCCGCCAAACGGGACTCAACAACAATGCACTTGTGATCGGCCCCTCGGGAGCCGGCAAGACCCGAAACGTCCTCAAGCCCAACCTGCTGCAAATGAACGCGAGCTACATCGTGCTCGACACCAAAGGCACGCTCTGTCGCGAAGTGGGACCCGTGCTGGCAGCCCACGGCTACCGCGTGCAATGTCTCAACTTCGCCGACCTCAACACCGTCCCGGCCCTTGCGCCCGGCATCGAGCGCTGCGGCTACAACCCCCTGAAGCACATTCGCCGCAAGGCGGACGGCAGGCCCAACCAGCAGGACATTCTCTCGGTGGCAAAGGCCATCTGCCCCATCGAGGACAACAACCAGCCCTTTTGGGATCATGCGGCGGCAAACCTGCTGTCGTGTCTTATCGCCTACGTCACCGAACAGCTACCCGCCGACGAGCAGACGATCAGCTCGGTCATCAAGCTGATCGAGCACCTGCAGGACGGTGCCACGGGTCGATTGTTTGACGACCTGATCACGACCGACCCCCAAAGCTATGCCCTCTCGCTATGGCGGCGCTACGCCATTACGCAAAATGCCGAGCGCATGCACGCGAGCATCGTCGGCATCCTTGCCGAAAAGGTCATGTGTCTGGGATTCGACGGTGCGGCACAGCTCTATCGTGAGTGCCATCAGGTGGACTTCGCTTCCATGGGACACACCCCCTGCGCCCTGTTTGTAACCGTGAGCGATATCGACCGCAATCTCGATCCGCTGACCGGCCTCTTTATTTCGCAGGCGTTTATGGGCCTCATTCGTGAGGCCGATAGGCAGCCCGACGGCAGCCTGCCCGTGCCCGTGCGCTTTATGCTCGATGACTTCGCAAATCTGCAGATCCCCCAGATCGACAACGTGCTCTCGATTATCCGAAGCCGCAACATCTGGGCAACGCTGCTGCTGCAGTCGACCAATCAGCTCGATGCGCTCTATGGCGAGGCACGCGCTCGCTCCATCATGGGCAACTGCGACACGCATCTGGTGCTGGCGTTCCAGGATCCCGAGAGTGCCCGGGTGTTTTCCGACCGCGCCGACGCGCTGCCCAGCACGCTCATGGCGACGCCGATTGATCGCTCGTGGCTCTTTGTACGCGGTCGCACTCCCGAACAGGTCGAGCGCTTTAGGCTCGAAGACCATCCGCTCTACGGGGAGCTGCCCGAGGCGCAGCGAGGCAACGTATTCTTTGTCGCTCTTTTCAGCAAATTCTACGGCGCGGGTGGCGCGGCCGATGAACACGGGCAGCACGCCTGTGGCCATGGGACCCAGCGTCCCGCCGTGGCCGATGCGTTTTTCGTGGAAGATTCCCCGGAGTTTGGCGCATACGTCCATG
>URAQ01000225.1 GCA_900545875.1 uncultured Collinsella sp. | reverse complement strand
CACCACGGTTCTTTCGCGTAGCATTTCGTCGCTCGGCCTGTTCCCGGCTATCGACCCGCTCGCGTCTTCCTCCGACGCTCTCGATCCCTCGATCGTCGGCGAGGAGCACTACCGTGTCGCCGTCAAGGTCCAGGAGCTCCTGCAGGAGTACTCCGACCTTCAGGACATCATCGCCATCCTGGGTATGGACGAGCTGTCCGAGGAGCAGCGCCTTACGGTCAACCGTGCCCGTAAGATCCAGCAGTTCCTCTCGCAGTCCTTCCACGTCGCCGAGAAGTTCACCGGCAACCCCGGTGTCTACGTCCGCGTCGAGGATACCGTCCGCTCCTTCGCCGAGATTGTCGACGGCAAGGCCGATGACCTGCCCGAGCAGGCTTTCCGCTATGCTTCCACGATTGAGGACGTGCGCGAGCGCGCCCGCAAGATGGGGGAGAAGTAGGTTATGCGTATCCGCATCGTGTGCCCCGTGAGCTGCGCCTATGAGGGCGACGCTGCGTTTGTGTCGATTCCGTCCACGGATGGCGAGTTTGGCGTTCTGCCTGCTCACTCCAGCGAGATCTGCACGATCGACCGCGGTTACGTTCGCGTTTCCGATAAGGCCATGGGCACTGTCGACCACACGTTTGCCGTGGCCGGCGGCTATGCCCAGGTTGCGGACGATGTCGTGACCGTTCTCGCCGAGCGCGCTTGCGATTTGGCGACCGTCGATGCCGACAAGCTTAAAGCTGATATTCAAGGTTTTGAAGAGAAGCTGGGTAATTTGTCGGAGGATGATGCACGCCGCGCCTACCTCTATAATGAAATCGCATGGTGTAAGCTCAAGCTTGCCCAATAGTCAAACGATTTAGCGTTCGACCATTTGCGAACACATCATGCCCGGGATGGCCCAGCCATCCCGGGCATGCTTTTTGAAAGGGTAGACCTTGGATATTATCCGCGTTGAGGGTGGCCACGCCATCGGAGGCTCCGTGCCCGTTTCGGGCGCCAAGAACTCCGCGCTCAAACTCATGGCGGCAACGCTTCTGGCGCCGGGCAAGACGACGCTGCAGAACGTGCCCGATATTTCCGATGTCCACGTGATGGGCAAGGTGCTCAAGGGTATGGGCGCCACAATCGATGTCCTTGACGAGCACACGCTCGAGATTGATACCTCTCAGGTCGATTCTTGGGAGGCCCCCTACGAGCTCGTCGCCAAGATGCGTGCTTCCACCGCCGTGATGGGACCCCTGCTGGGTCGCTTCCATCGCGCCAAGATCGCCATGCCGGGCGGCTGCAACCTGGGTGCTCGCAAGATCGATATGCACATTCTTGGTCTTGAGGCCCTGGGCGTTGAGTTCGATACCGCCCACGGCTACATCAACGCTAATGCGCCCCAAGGTCTGCGCGGTACCACCGTCACGCTCGAGTTCGCCAGCGTCGGTGCGACCGAGAACCTCATCATGGCATCCGTGCGCGCGCAGGGCACCACGGTTATCGACAATGCCGCCCGCGAGCCCGAGATCGTCGATCTCGCCAACATGCTCAACGAGATGGGCGCCAAGATTGTCGGCGCGGGTACGCCCGTCGTGACCATCGAGGGCGTGGAAGAGCTGCATCCCGTTACCCATCGCGTGGTGGGCGACCGCATCGAGGCCGGTACCTTTATCGTTGCCGGTGCGTTGATGGCCGACGATCGCGGTGTCGATGTCACGGGCTTTTGCCCCATTCACTTGGGCATGGTGCTCAAGAAGATGGAGCTCATGGGTATCGACTGCGAGCGCGTCGAGGATGGCGTCCATGTAAACCGTGCCGAGCGTATCAAGCCGGTCGACATCCAGACGCTTCCGTTCCCCGGCTTTCCGACGGACATGCAGGCGCAGATTATGGTGCTCTCCGCTCTCGCCGACGGCAGTTCCGTTATTACCGAGAACATCTTCGAGAATCGCTTTATGTTTGCCTCTGAGCTGGTGCGCATGGGTGCCGACATTCGTATCGAGAGCCATCATGCCATGATTCATGGCGTCAAGGGCTTCTCGGGTGCACAGGTTACCTCGCCCGATCTGCGTGGCGGAGCGGCCCTCGTCGTAGCGGGCTTGATCGCCGACGGGACGACCGAGGTTTCGGCCATCCATCACATCAAGCGCGGCTACGAGCAGTTTGTCGAAAAGCTGCAGGCGCTCGGCGCGCATGTCGAGCATGCTTCCGTCCCCGATCCCGTCATCTACTAATACAGGTTGCCTATGTTTAATAAAAAGCCCCTCGCGGATACCACCGCCCGAAGACCCTCAACTGGTGCGCAGGCCAAGATCTACAGTCGCGATAACGTGGCTCGCTATTCCGAGCGCGCTCGTCAACGTCGTCGTAGCCACACGATTCGTCACGTCGCGCTCATTGTCGTGCTTGGTGTGCTGCTGAGTGCCACTACCGCTGCCGGCCTGTGGTTTGCCACCATTATGGGCAAGCTCGGCGATTCTAATGTCATTACCGACAATCTGCGTCGGGTTCTGGTTGACACCGATGAGGCAAAGGATCCGTTCTACGTGCTGCTTCTTGGCACCGACGGCCGTCCGGGCGAGGATACGTATCGTGCCGACTCGATTATCCTGGCACGCATCGACCCCACGCAAAAGCAGGCGACGCTCATTTCCGTTCCGCGCGACACCAAGGTCGAGTACAAGGGCGAGACCATGAAGATCAACGCCTGCCATACCGTTGGCGGCGCCGAGGCCATGGTCGAGGCGGTCAACGAGCTGTGCGGTGTTCAGATTTCCCACTATGCCGAGGTCAGCTTCGACGGTATGCAGGCGCTGATTGATTCGGTTGGCGGTATCGACATTAACGCAACCGATGATGTTGACGACCCCGAGCACCTGGATATTAAGATTACCGCTGGCCAGCAGCATATGGACGGTGCCACCGCCCTTACCTATGCCCGCTGCCGCTACACCTATGCCGACGGCGATTACACGCGCATGCGCCACCAGCGTCAGGTGCTTGGCGCCCTTGCCAACCAGATTCTCAATAACTTCGATGCCACGAAGATTTTTGGCCTGGTTAATTCGCTGTCCGATATGCTCGTAACCGATATGAGCGTTCAGGATATCGTGGCTACGGTCAACGCCATGCGCGGTATGGATGTCGACGGTATCTACTCGGCCAACCTGCCCTCGTACGCCGACGACAGCACCATGATCGACGGTGTGAGCTACGTCTTTGTCTACGAGGACGAGCTCAAGGAAATGATGGAGCGCGTCGATGCCGGCAAGGATCCCAAGGGTCCCAACACCATGGGTCTTTCCGACGGTTCCAGTTCTACGATCGGCGACCTGAACAACAACACGTCTGACGACTACGCAAACGGTACCGCAACTTCATCGGTCAGCTCTGACGATTCCGATGACTCAGGCGATTCGAGCGATTCGGACTACTACGAAGAGCCCACCGGCGACGGCAACGGCTACGAAGCCAATTACTAGGGTTACGCGGGCTTACCAGCCCG
>URAQ01000224.1 GCA_900545875.1 uncultured Collinsella sp. | reverse complement strand
CACAAGATTGCCATAATCTCGGAGGCGACGGTAATGTCGAAGCCGTCCTCGCGCGGCACGCCCTGGGCCTTGCCGCCAATGCCGTCGATGACGTGACGGAGCTGACGGTCGTTCATGTCGACGACGCGCTTCCAGGTGATGCGCTTAACGTCGATACCGAGCTGGTTGCCCTGCTGAATATGGTTGTCGAGCATAGCGGCCAGCAGGTTGTTGGCGGCACCGATGGCATGGAAGTCACCGGTAAAGTGCAGGTTGATGTCCTCCATGGGGATAACCTGGGCCCAACCGCCACCGGCGGCACCGCCCTTCACGCCAAAGACGGGACCGAGCGAAGGCTCGCGCAGAGCCACGGCGCTCTTGACGCCGCGACGGCGCAGACCGTCGGCAAGACCGATGGTCGTGGTGGTCTTACCCTCGCCGGCGGGCGTGGGGTTGATAGCGGTCACGAGGACGAGCTTAGCCTGATGATCAGTTGGCTCATTGAGCAGGGAGTAGTCGACCTTAGCCTTGTCGAAGCCGTACGGAATCAGATGCTTAACGTCAACGCCGGCGTTCTTAGCCACCTCGGTAATAGGCAGCGGCGTGACGGAACGTGCGATTTCGATGTCAGTAGGCATGGGCGGTCCTTTCGTTACCGGATGAGAAAAAGACCAATCCAGCATAGCACGGGCGCGCAATAGAAAAACACCCGTAACCGATGAATGGCGATATGTTTATCCAATGCCCAGCGATAGCCTAACAGCCTGCCAAAACAAAACCATCCCTAAACGGTTGGCTCGATCCCCAAATGCTCAAACGTGCGAAGGGTTGCTTGGCGGCCCTGGGGCGTGCGGATCATCAGACCGCACTGCAGCAGATAGGGCTCATAGACATCCTCAAGCGTGCCCGGGTCCTCGCCTACCGCGCTGGCAAGCGTGGTCAGGCCCACGGCGCGACCGGAGAACGTCTTGGCAAGCGTCTCCAAAATACGGATGTCCATCCAGTCCAGGCCAAGCTCATCGATCTCGAAGAACTCGAGCGCTTGACGGCAAATGTCGAGTTCGATGGGACCGTTACCGCGCACCTGCGCATAGTCGCGCACGCGCTTGAGCAGACGGTTTGCAAGACGCGGCGTGCCGCGCGAGCGCGAGCCTATCTCGAGCGCGCTGGGATGGTCAATCGTCGCGCCCAGGATGGTCGCTGAGCGCGTCACGATCTGGGCGAGCTCCTCGACGGTGTAGTAATCCAGGCGATACGAGATGCCAAAGCGGTCGCGCAGCGGACCGGTCAGCATGCCCGAGCGGGTCGTCGCCGCCACCAGTGTGAACTTGGGGATGTCAAGGCGAATCGAGCGAGCCGCCGGACCCTTGCCGATTACGATATCGAGCGCAAAGTCCTCCATCGCGGGATACAGGACCTCCTCGACCGAACGGTTGAGGCGGTGGATCTCGTCGATAAACAGCACGTCGCCCGGCTGCAAATTGGTAAGGATAGCCGCCAGGTCGCCGGTACGCGCGATGGCAGGGCCACTCGTCGTCTTGATCTGAGCGCCCAGCTCGTTGGCGATAACCGTAGCCAGCGTGGTCTTGCCCAAGCCCGGAGGGCCTGAGAAGATCACGTGGTCGAGCGTCTCGCCACGGCTCTGCGCTGCCTCGATCAACACGCGCAGGCTCTGCTTGATGTGCTCCTGGCCGCAGTAGTCGTCCAAGCGCTGAGGGCGCAAGGTGCGGTCGACATCGAGGTCCTCGGGCGTCAGCTCCGAGCCCACCACGCGCTCACCGTGCGCCATGGATGCCGCCGGCGAGTTGCCGGGCGTCGCCCACAGGTCCTGAGAGTCATCGGCTTCCCACATCACGCATCCATTCCGAGTCGCTTAAGCGCCGCGCCGAGCAGATCCTCGACACGCATATCCTGCCCATCATACCCGCTCAGGGCAACATCGGTCTCCTGCGGGCTAAAGCCCATGGAAAGGAGTGCCGCGCGGGCATCGTCGATCGCCGAGGGAGCGGCAGCGGGAACCGGCATCGCAACCTGGCCGGGAATTACATCGACCGGCACAAAGCCCTTGTCCTTGGCAAAGGTGCTCTTGAGCTCCAGGATGAGACGCTGCGCGGTCTTTTTGCCCACGCCAGGCACCTTGGCCATGCCTTTGTCGTCCTCGGCCATTACCAGAGAATACAGCTGTCCCACGGTATAGGTGGAGAGCACGGCGAGCGCCAGGCGCGGGCCGACGCCCGAGACGGACACAAGTCGATCGAACATCGTACGCTCGTCCTTGGAGGCAAAGCCAAAGAGCGTCATAGCGTCCTCGCGCACCTGCATGCGCGTATAGAGGCGAACCTCGCCGCCGGTCGTTGGCAACGTGGCCGCGGTGCTGCCCGAGATGCCGAGCTCAAAGCCCACGCCCGATACATCGACGACGGCCGAGCTCATCGTGGCCTCGACAAGCGTTCCATGGAGCTGGGAGATCATCGGTATCCGGTTCCTCTCTGTTGATAGAACTCGCCGCCGGTGAGGGCGCGGGTGCGGCTTAAGTTAACGTGGCAGATGGCGCAGGCCAGGGCATCGGCGGCATGGTCGGGATGCGGGTCGTGGTCAAGTTGCGTAAGCGTGCGCACCATATAGGCGACCTGCCGCTTGTCCGCGGCGCCGGTGCCCACCACAGCCTGCTTGATCTGCATAGGCGTGTATTCGCCGATCTCGAGCGCGCATTCCGAAAGCGCCACGAGCGCAGCGCCGCGGGCATGCGCCGTAGGGATGGCCGAGCGAACGTTAGCGCCAAAGTAGATGCTCTCGACAGCCGCGGTATCGGGGCGATAGCGCTCGACAACGTCTTTGAGGTCGCGGGCGATGTGCGACAGGCGCACCGCGAGCGGACTACCCGCGCTGGTCTCGATACAGCCGTAGGCACGGCAGCGGACCTCGCCACGCCGTTCCTCGATAATCCCCCACCCCGTATGGGCCAAACCGGGGTCGATACCCAAGATAACCAAGCCAGCCTCCCCTCGCCTTTTGCCGAGCGCAAGGCAAGGCCCCGCGCACTATTCACGAACGTCTGTTCTAGAATAACACAACGGGGCCAGGATGCTTAGTTGAAGTGTCGGGGTTGGGAGCGAATCCCATCCCGTAGTTAATTTTGACTGAAGAACGGGAATTGTCTCGGATCCACCGGCGGATGCGGCATCGGCATACCCTGAGGTCCGCCCTGCGGGCCACCCTGACCGCCCATCATCTTATCGATGGCGTCCTGGACCTCGCCCTCGAACTTCTTCATACCCTCGTGCAAACGGCGCTGACCGTCCTCGGAGCGCAGCTCTTCCATCTGCTCGGGCGAAATACCCAACAACTCGCCCAATATGCCCATCATCTCGCCACGCATACGATCACTCGTATCGTCGTCGGCAAAGCGGCGCACCTCGGCGCGTGCCAGCGAATCGACCGTCATACGTTCCTTACCGTTGAGCCCAAGATCGGACCACGCGAGCATATACGGCCAGGCGCGCTCGGCAAA
>URAQ01000223.1 GCA_900545875.1 uncultured Collinsella sp. | reverse complement strand
GACCCGATTTGGAAGCCTACTTCACCACAAGATTTACAAGTTTGCCCGGGACGCAGATAGCCTTGACGACCGTCTTGCCCTCGAGCCACTTGGCGACGGCGGCCTCGGCGGCAGCCTGCATATCCTCATTGGAGGCATCGCGGGCAACGTCGACACGACCGCGGACCTTACCGAGCACCTGGACCACGATCTGCACCGTGTCCTCAACGGACTCGGCCAGGTCGAACTCGGGCCAGGCGGCGGTGTAGGCGTTACCCTCGCAGCCGAGTGCCTCGTGCCACAGCTCGTCGGCCCAGAACGGGCAGATGGGGGCAAGGACGCTCACGATATCCTTGGCCACGCCGTAGCACAGCGCCTTGTCGCGAGCGGTACCCTCAGTGGCATTGAGGTAGGCGCTCGCCGCGTTGACGAGCTCCATGACGGCCGAGATCGCGGTGTTGAACTGGCCGCGGTCAAAGTCTTCGGTGCACTTGGCGATGGTGCGGTGACGCTCGCGATAGAGCTTCATCGCAACCTCGTCGAGCGCGGACTTGTCGAAGGCCACGTTGGCGTCGCCGGACTGGACGAGCTGCCAAACGATACGCCAGGCGCGCTTGATGAAGCGGTTGGCGCCCTCGACGGCCTTGGGATCCCAGTCGAAGTCCTTCTCGGGCGGGGCGATAAACAGGATCGCCAGACGCATGGTGTCGGCGCCGTAGGGCTCGATGACCGAGCTCGGGGGCACGACATTGCCCTTGGACTTGGACATGGTGTCGCCGTTCTCGTCCTTGACCATGCCCTGGCACAGCAGGTTGGTGAAGGGCTCGTCCACGCTCAGCAGGCCCAGGTCGCGCAGCGCCTTGGTAAAGAAGCGACTGTAGAGCAGGTGCAGAATGGCGTGCTCGATGCCGCCAATGTAGTTATCGACGGGCATCCAACGGTCGGCGGCCTCTCGGGAGAAGGGCAGCTTGGTGTTGTGCGGATCGGTATAGCGCAGGTAATACCAGCTGGAGCAGGTGAAGGTGTCCATGGTATCGGTCTCGCGCTTGGCCGGGCGGCCGCACACCGGGCAGGTGGTCTCGTAGAACTCCTTGCACTCGGCAAGGGTCTCGCCGGCGCCCAGGTCAAGGTTCTCGGGCAGCGTCACCGGCAGCTGGTCCTCGGGCACGGGCACGATGCCGCAGTGCTCGCAGTGGATGGCCGGGATGGGGTTGCCCCAATAGCGCTGGCGGCTGATGAGCCAGTCGCGCAGACGAAACTCGACCTTGCGACGACCACAGCCCATGGCCTCGAGGTCGGCCACGATTGCAGCCTCGCCCTCGGAGTGCTTACCGCCGCGCATGCCGGTGTACTTGCCGGACTGGACGAGGGTGCCCTCGGCAGCGTGAGCGCAATCCCAGTCGACGGTCTCGGCATGGAAGGTATCGATGGTCTCGCCGCTGGCCTCGACGGCAGCGCGATCGTCATCGTCCAGGATAATCGGCACGATCGGCAGGTCGTACTTACGGGCAAACTCAAAGTCGCGCTGGTCGCCACAGGGAACGGCCATGACGGCACCGGTACCGTAGTCGGCGACGACATAATCGGCAACCCACACGGGGACCTTCTCGCCGTTGACGGGGTTTACCACATAGCGGCCCGTAAAGGCACCGTGCTTCTCGAGAGTGCCCTGGGCACGCTCGACGGCAGAGATATGCTTGGAGTCCTCGACGATCTTGGTGACGGCCTCCTCGTACTCCGTGCCCTCGACGAGCTCGTGCAGGCCGGCGTACTCGGGAGCCAGGACAAAGAAGGAGACGCCAAAAAGGGTATCGGCACGCGTGGTGAAGACGGTGATCTTGCCCTCATCGCCCTCGATGGGCTCGCCATCCTGGTCGCACAGGGTAAAGTCGACCTCGGCGCCCTCGGAGCGACCGATCCAGTTGGCCTGCATCTGCTTGACGCGCTCGGGCCAGCCGGGGAGCTTCTCCAGATCGTCGAGCAGCTCCTGGGAGTACTCGGTGATCTTGAAGTACCATTGCTCAAGGTCGCGCTTCTCGGGCTCGGTACCGCAGCGCCAGCACTTACCCTCGGTGACCTGCTCGTTGGCCAGAACGGTCTTGCAGGTGGGACACCAGTTGACCGGGTTCTTCTTGCGGTAGACCAGGCCCTTTTCCCACAGCTTCTCAAAGATCCACTGACCCCAGCGGTAGTAGTCGGGACTGCAGGTCTTGACCATGCGATCCAGATCGTAGGAGAAGCCCATGCGCTTCATCGTGGCGAGCGCCTGGTCCATGTTCTTATACGTCCAGGCGGCAGCTTGCGTGTTGTGCTTGATGGCGGCGTTCTCGGCAGGCAGGCCAAAGGCGTCAAAGCCGATGGGGTGCAGCACGTCGTAGCCGCGCATGCGGGCCTGACGGGCCATGGCATCGCCGATGGTATAGTTGCGCGCGTGGCCCATGTGCAGGTCGCCCGACGGATACGGGAACATCTCGAGCACATACTTCTTGGGCTTGCTCTCGTCGGTGTCGACGGCAAAGAGGTTGGAGTCCTCCCAGGCTTTCATCCACCGGGACTCAATGGCCTGCGCGTCGTAGGCAGGAATCTCGTCCTTATGATCTGTGCAATCGCACATATCAGCTCCTTTAATCTTAGCTGGGGTCGGGCGGCTTGGCTTTATTCGCTACTGCGGACAGTCCTGCGCAAGACGAAGAGCACATTAAGTGCTCTTCTTTGCGTGCGGAACTTGTAGCGAACAAAGCCAAGCCGCCCGACCCTAAGGTTAACTTGACTGATGATAGCAAATACGACAAGCGAGATGCCTGCGACTTGCGGGCATCTCGCTTTATCTAAATAACGTGGTTGTGAATCAACCGCTATCTGTTATCCGCCCAAACATGGTCGGGTTTTCCAAGTGCCGCAGATTGCCGTGAAAGAGGAGCGACGCGTACTTTGGTACGCGAGCGACGGTTTGAACGGCAAGGTGCGGTGCCTGGGAAAGCCGCTTAGCGGTAGCTGACACTTTGCTGGGAGTCCTTGACGACTACGTCGTGGGCGCCGCCTTCGACGATGGAGGTGGAGCTTACCAGGGTCAGGCGTGCCTTTTCCTGGAGCTCGGGGATCGAGAGGGCACCGCAGTTGCACATCGTGGACTTGACCTTATAGAGCGTGCCGCCCACGCCGTCCTTGAGGGAACCGGCGTACGGGACGTAGGAGTCGACGCCCTCGACGAAGCTGAGCTTCGCGGCGCCGCCCAGGTCGTAGCGCTGCCAGTTGCGGGCGCGCGCGGAACCCTCGCCCCAGTACTCCTTCATGTACTGGCCGTTGACGTTCACGCGGGAGGTCGGGGACTCGTCGAAACGGGCGAAGTAGCGGCCGAGCATGAGGAAGTCGGCACCCATGGCGAGCGCCAGGGTCATGTGGTAGTCGTAGACGATGCCGCCGTCGGAGCAGACGGGCACGTAGACACCGGTCTCCTCGAAGTACTCATCGCGGGCGCGGCAGACGTCGATCAGCGCGGTGGCCTGACCGCGGCCGATGCCCTTGGTCTCGCGGGTGATG
>URAQ01000222.1 GCA_900545875.1 uncultured Collinsella sp. | reverse complement strand
GCAGGTCGTCAGCGTCGGCCTCGCGGGCCTCGTAGTCGACCTCGGTGATGATGTAGCTGGCAAAGTACAGAACCTTCTCGAGGTCCTTGGACTTGATGTCGAGCATACGGCTCATCGGGAAGCTCGTGGGGCTCTTGAAATACCAGATGTGGGACACGGGAGCGGCGAGCTCGATGTGGCCCATGCGGTCGCGACGCACCTTGGCCGAGGTGACCTCGACGCCGCAGCGCTCGCAGACGATGCCCTTAAAGCGGATGCCCTTGTACTTGCCGCAGGAGCACTCCCAGTCCTTGGCGGGACCGAAGATCTTCTCGCAGAACAGGCCGTCCTTCTCGGGCTTGAGGGTACGGTAATTGATGGTCTCCGGCTTCTTGACCTCACCGTGCGACCAGGAACGGATCTGGTCGGCGGAGGCAAGGGAGATCTTTACCGAGTCAAAATCAGTAGCTTCGAAATCTGCCACAGTCAACTACTCCTTATCGGTCGTGGTGGCGGCGAGCTCATCGAGGATGGCGTCGGCCGCGTCGGCGGAGGTGTCGGCCTCATCGATGGAGGGCAGGTCGAGCTCGGAGTCCTCGGCGGCGGGAGCCGGCGCAGGCGCGGGCTCGGCGTCGCGGATGGGCTCGATGTCGAGCGCGAGCGAGCGGATCTCCTTGACGAGAACCTTGAAGGACTCGGGGATACCCGGGACAGGAACGTTCTCGCCCTTGACGATGGACTCGTAGGTCTTGACGCGGCCCACGGTATCGTCGGACTTGACGGTCAGAATCTCCTGCAGGACGTTGGAAGCACCGTATGCGTACAGTGCCCAAACTTCCATCTCGCCGAAGCGCTGGCCGCCGAACTGGGCCTTGCCGCCCAGCGGCTGCTGGGTAACCAGGCTGTAAGGGCCGGTCGAACGGGCGTGGATCTTGTCGTCGACCATGTGGCCGAGCTTGAGGATGTAGGACGTACCCACGGTAATGGGCTCGCGGAACTCCTCGCCGGTGCGGCCGTCGAACAGGCGGGTCTTGCCGCGCTCGTCAAGCTGGGTGACAAACTCGGGGCGCATGTGATCGCCAAAGGCAGCGGTGGCCTTGTTGAGCATGTTCTTGTTGGCGCGACGGATGACCTCGGCGATCTCGTCCTCCTTGGCGCCGTCGAAGACGGGCGTCGCGGTGAAGAACGGACCGGGAACATACTTGTCGGAGTCGGCCTGCTCGGTATCCCAACCGCAGGCAGCAGCCCAGCCAAGGTGGCACTCGAGCAGCTGGCCGACGTTCATACGCGAAGGAACGCCCAGCGGGTTGAGGATAACGTCGATCGGGGTACCGTCAGCCATGTAGGGCATGTCCTCGACCGGCAGAACGTTACAGATAACACCCTTGTTGCCGTGGCGACCGGCGATCTTATCGCCCTGCTGGATCTTACGACGCTGGGCGACGTAGACGCGCACCTGCTCGTTGACGCCGGGGGCCAGATCGTCGCCGTTCTCGCGGCTAAAGCGGACGACGTCGATGACGCGGCCGTAAGCGCCGTGAGGCATCTTAAGGGAGGTGTCGCGAACGTCGTGAGCCTTGGCACCGAAGATGGCGCGCAGCAGGCGCTCCTCGGCGGTCAGAGCGCTCTCGCCCTTAGGCGTGACCTTGCCGACCAGGATGTCGCCAGGGCCGACCTCGGCGCCGATGCGGATGATGCCGTCCTCGTCGAGGTTGGCAAGCATGTCCTCGGAGAGGTTCGGGATCTCGCGGGTGATCTCCTCGGGGCCGAGCTTGGTGTCGCGGGCGTCGATCTCGTGACGGGTGATATTGATGGTCGTCAGCAGGTCCTCGGCCACCAGGCGCTCGGACACGACGATACCGTCCTCGTAGTTGAAGCCTTCCCACGGCATGTATGCCACGGTGAGGTTCTGGCCCAGTGCGAGCTCGCCGTGATCGGTCGAAGGACCGTCGGCCAGAGGCTCGCCCTGCTCAACGGTGTCACCGACGCGAACGAGCGGACGGTGGTTGATGCAGGTGGACTGGTTGGAGCGCTGATACTTGGCCAGATGATACTCATCCATGCCACCGGCATGCTTGACGATGATCTTGGCGGCGTCGGCAAAGATGACCTCGCCGGCGTTCTTGGCCAGGGTGACCTCGCCGGAGTCCAGAGCGGCGCGACGCTCCATGCCGGTACCGACATAGGGAGCGGCGGGGTGAACCAGCGGCACGGCCTGACGCTGCATGTTAGCGCCCATCAGCGTACGCTTGGCGTCGTCGTGCTCCAGGAACGGAATCAGCGTGGCTGCGACGGAGAGCATCTGACGCGGGGAGACGTCCATGTAGTCGACGTCCTCGACGGGCACGTCGGCGGGAGCGCCGAAGGAGCCGTCGAAGTCGCGGGTACGGGCGATCACGGTGTGCGGACGGACGATCTTGCCCTCGGCATCGGTCGTGATGAACTCGTTGGTCTTGGGATCGAGCGGCGTGTTGGCCGGCGCGATGACGTGCTTCTCTTCCTCGTCGGCGGTCATCCAGTCGATCTGGTCGGTGGCAACGCCGTTCTCGACGCGACGGAACGGGGCCTCGATGAAGCCGTACTCGTTGACGCGGGCGTAGAGGGCGAGCGAGCCGATCAGGCCGATGTTGGGGCCTTCGGGGGTTTCGATCGGGCACATACGGCTGTAGTGCGAGTTGTGGACGTCGCGGACGGCCGTCGGCACGTTGGTGCGGCGGCTGGAGCCCGACTTGTGGCCGGCAAGACCGCCAGGGCCGAGTGCGGACAGACGGCGCTTGTGGGTCAGACCGGTCAGGGGGTTCGCCTGGTCCATGAACTGCGAGAGCTGCGAGGAACCGAAGAACTCCTTGATGGAGGCAACGATCGGGCGGATGTTGATGAGCGACTGCGGGGTGATCTCGTCGATGTCCTGGGAGCTCATGCGCTCACGGACGACGCGCTCCATACGGCTCATGCCGATACGGAACTGGTTGGCGACGAGCTCGCCGACGGTACGGATGCGGCGGTTGCCAAAGTGGTCGATGTCGTCGACCTTGAAGCCCTGCTCGCCGGCAGCGAGGGACAGGAGGTAGCGCAGCGTCGCGACGATATCCTCGTCGGTGAGCACCGTGACCTCTTCCTCGGTGGTGAGGTTGAGCTTCTTGTTGACCTTGTAACGACCGACGCGGGCCAGGTCGTAGCGCTGCGGGTTGAAGAGCAGACCCTCGAGCAGGCTGCGGGAAGCGTCCACGGTGGGAGGCTCGCCCGGGCGCAGGCGACGGTAGATCTCGATGAGGGCGTCCTCGCGGGTGAGGGCGGTGTCGCGCTCCAGGGTGCGCTTGATCACATCGGAGTTGCCGAGCAGCTCGATGATGTCGTCGTTGGTGACGGCGATGCCAAGGGCGCGCAGGAACATCGTGGCGCTCTGCTTGCGCTTACGGTCGATGGAGACCATGAGCTGGTCGCGCTTGTCGACCTCAAACTCAAGCCAGGCACCGCGGGACGGGATGATCTGGGCCTTGTAGATCTGCTTGCCCGAATCCATCTCGGAGCTGTAGTACACGCCCGGGGAGCGGACGTGCTGCGAGACGACGATACGCTCGGTAC
>URAQ01000221.1 GCA_900545875.1 uncultured Collinsella sp. | reverse complement strand
TTCTCGCTCGCCGGCTGCGGCGGAAATTCAATCGACAGCGCAAAGGCAAGCGATGCCGATTCCCAGGAAAAGACCGAACAGGCGGCCGATGCGCCCGAGGGCGCAAGCGCTGCCCCCATCACCGCCGACAAGGTGGCCGACGGCACCTATCCGATCACCGTAGATTCCAGCTCGAACATGTTCAGGATTGTGGACGCCCAGCTCATCGTGGAAAACGGCTCCATGCACTGCGTGATGACGCTTTCCGGCACGGGCTACGGCAAGCTCTTCATGGGCACGGGCGTCGAGGCTGCCGCCGCGAGCGAGGCCGACTTCATCCCCTATGTGGAAAACGCGGAAGGCAAGTACACCTACGACGTGCCCGTTGAAGCGCTCGACGAGGACACCGCCTGTGCCGCGTGGAGCATTAAAAGGGAGCGGTGGTACGACCGCACGCTCGTATTCGAATCCGCCGGCGTCGATCTGCGCGCCGACGCACTGAAGTAACGCCATGCGGTCGATTCTTCCCAAGGGGGAAAACAGGAAGCGCCACAGCATCGCGGCGCGCGCGATCGCCTGCGTTCTCGTCGCCCTGCTCGCGCTTCCCTTCGCGGGGTGCAGTGCGAGCCCGAACGCGACCGGTGGCACGACGGGCTCTCAGGAATACACTGTGAGCGTCTCGCTTTCCGGTGGGTCAGGGCGTGCAAGCATCGCCTCGCCCACCACAATTATGAAGGATGGCGACACCTACACCGCGACCATCACCTGGTCGAGTTCGAACTACGACAAGATGACCGTCGACGGCGTAGACTACGCGCCCGTAAACGACGGCGGCAACTCCACGTTCGAGATACCCGTCACGCTCGACGAGGACATCGCCGTGTCGGCCGAGACCGTCGCCATGTCGACGCCGCACACCATCGACTACACGCTCTACTTCGACTCATCCACCATGAAGGAGAAATCGGGCGACGAAGCAAGCGGCGGCTCCCCTGCGGGAACGGCTTCAAACGCCGCGGCCGACTTCCACAACGCCGATTTGGGCTGCGGCTGGAAGCCGACGGGGACGCTTCAGCTTGAATACGCCGAGCACTTCACTGTCGACGAGTACGAAGGCGGCCTGCGGCTTATCTGCATTTCGAACGGGGAGCGCTTCCTCGTGGTGCCGCAAAATGCAAAGGTACCTGATGGGTTGAGCTCCGACATCGCGGTCATAAGGCGCCCCGCCGACAAGGTGTACCTCGTGTCGTCGGCGACGATGTGCCTGGTCGACGCGCTCGATGCGAACGACAATATCATCATGTCGGGCACGAAGGCCGACGATTGCTCGGTCGCGGGCTTCAAAAGCGCGCTCGAAAGTGGGGCGATCGCCTACGGCGGCAAGTACAGCGCGCCCGACTACGAGCGAATATCGGCCTCGGGCTGCACGCTCGCCATCGAGAACACCATGATCAACCACACGCCCGATGTGAAGGAAAAGCTGCAGAAGCTCGGGCTCGTCGTGCTCACCGAACAGTCGTCGAGCGAGCCCGAAGCACTCGGGCGCGTCGAGTGGATAAAGCTTTTCGGCGTCCTATTTGACAAGGAAGACGAGGCCGCGCACCTGTTCAACGAGCAGAAGGCCCGCGTCGAGCAAACATCGGGGCTCGCGTCGTCAGGTAAAACCGTGGCGTATTTCTACATAAACTCGAACGGGGCCGCCGTCACGCGACGGGCGGGCGACTACGTGGCGCAGATGATCGAGCTTGCGGGCGGCAACTACGCGCTCGATGACGCGCAGTCGGCGTCGACGTCAGGTTCGTCAGTAACGCTCGAAATGGAGCGCTTCTACGCGACGGCGAAGGATGCCGACATCATCGTCTACAACGGCACCATCGACGAATCGGTTGCCACCTTGAACGACTTCGTAAGCAAAAACGCGCTATTGTCGCAGTTCAAAGCCGTGAAGAACGGCAACGTCTGGGTCACATGCGCCGACATGTACCAGCAGATGACTTCTACCGCCGACATTATCGACGAGCTGCACGGGGCGTTCACTGGCGATGACGCGAGCGACTTCCATTATCTGAGGAAGCTTGGCTAGCGTCATGAGAAGCCGGCTTTCCATGACATACGACGAATCGGGGCGCGCCGCGCGGTGTCGCGTCGTGACGGCGCTGCTCGCTGTTGCACTCATCGTGCTCGTCGGGGCCAACCTGTGCGTCGGGAGCGTGCTCGTGCCCGCAGACCACATCCCCGGCATCCTTTCGGGCGGCGCGGCCAATTCCATGGAAAGCCAAGTCATCTGGGAGATTCGCCTGCCGCGTGTGCTTTCAGCCGTGCTTCTCGGCGGGGCGCTTTCCCTCTCCGGGTTCCTGCTGCAGACGTTTTTCAACAATCCCATCGCCGACCCGTTCATCTTGGGCGTCTCCTCGGGCGCAAAGTTCGTCGTCGCGCTTACGATGATCGTACTTCTGGGCGCAAACCAGGCCATGTCCTCGCCGGCCATGGTGGCCGCAGCGTTTCTGGGCTCGCTTATCACCATCGGCTTCGTGCTCCTCATCGCACGGCGCATAAGTTCCATGGCCATGCTCATCGTGGCGGGCGTCATGGTGGGATACATCTGCTCGGCGGCGACGAACTTCCTTATCGCCTTCGCCGACGACCAGTCCATCGTGAACCTGCACAACTGGTCTTTGGGTAGCTTCTCTGGTTCGAGCTGGGACGACATCGCGGTCATCGCGGTCGTGGTGATCACCGTGAGCGCATGCGTATTCGCGATATCGAAGCCCCTTTCCGCCTTCCAGCTGGGAGAAGCCTACGCGAAAAGCGTCGGAGTGAACGTCGCACGCTTCCGCGTGGTGCTCGTCCTTCTAGCGAGCATGCTCTCCGCCTGCGTGACCGCATTCGCTGGTCCGGTGTCGTTCGTAGGCATCGCGGTTCCGCATCTCGTGAAGTCGGCGCTGAAGTCGTCGAAGCCCATCCGCGTGATTCCTGCGTGCTTCTTGGGAGGCGCCATCTTCTGCGCGGGCTGCGATTTGATCGCGCGCACGCTGTTCTCCCCCGTCGAGCTTTCCATCAGCGCCGTCACCGCCATCTTCGGCGCGCCGGTGGTTATCGCACTCATGTTGAAGAAGCGGGTGAGGTAGATGGGGAAATTCGTGCCGCAGCCCAAAACGCTCGGAGGGGACATTCCATGCTTAAACAGTCCTAAGCTCGCACGAAAGCGCCAGAAGGCGCTTTCGGCTCGTGCGGAACTGCGTATCGTTTGTCGTAGCCCGCGCTCGCACCCATATCGTCCCGCGCGCAGTTCGCGAAGCGCTGTTTGAGCACGGGATGATATGCCGTGGGGCGGGGCGATGGGACCCGAGGCAATGCGAATGGCGTATACTAGATTAGTTTACGTATGCGATCATGCGAGGAGAGTCATGTCGACCATTGCAGTTCCCGAGGCGACGACCGCCCCGACGTTCAAGAGCGCTCACTTTATCGGCGTCGGCGGTGCCGGCATGAGCGGCATTGCCTTGGTTCTCCATGAGCGTGGTTTCACCGTCACGGGTTCCGACCTCAAGACCTCCCGCTATGTCCGTCAGCTCACGCGCTCTGGCGTCAACGTC
>URAQ01000220.1 GCA_900545875.1 uncultured Collinsella sp. | reverse complement strand
GGGGGCTTTTGCTATTTACCTAGTCCCCGATGAGACCCTCATTCTGTGGGTAGTCATTGGGGACGTTCTTAAACGACTAGTCATTTAAGTCTGTCCCCAATGACTGCGGAAACCCGGCACCTGGGAACGTTCCTTTGCCGACAGCTTGGAACAGTCCTTAAAGCCCGCATCAATCAACTGCGGAAAGCGCATCCCAGAATGAGCGTCCAACATGGGACATGGTTTCCCTTGAGGGCCTCAACCGGAAAATGCATCCCGGAATGTTGCCGGAAAGTGGAACGTAGTTTCCCAAACAGGCCGTGCGCGGAAAGTGCATCTCGCTATCGAACTTCAAAGCGGGATGCATTTTCCGTGCCAGCAGTTCCGGGCAGCCAGAGACCACTCATTTAAGTCTGTCCCCAACGACTAGTAGTAGGCCCACATGGCTTCGACTTCGTTGAGGACCTCTACGACGCCCCAGCGGCGGGCGCTGCGGCTGGCCGAGTTGGGATCGAAGACTTCAATCTGGTCGGCGTCGTCAATACCGTAAAGTACAATGTAGTGGCCCACGTTGGTAAAGGTGCCCGGCCGAACGGCGGCGATGACGGGCGCTCCCGAACGCAGCGCCTGAGTCATCGAGTCGCGATTGTTATGGAGCTCCGTTCCGTTAAGTCCCAACTGCCACGCACCGCTCGTCATAAACGACCATTCGGTTGCACCGGTGGGGGCGTAATTGCCTGCCTCGGAAAGCGCGCACATATTGACGGGGGTCATATCGGTGCGTCCCGTCTTAAAGATATAGACCATGGTGAGGCACGTAGGCCCGCAGGCATTTTGGCGGATGGTACCGCCGGCGTAAGGCAGCTCCGACCATGCAGGGTCGATCTGATAGATATGGGGCATCGTGCCGGCTTGCCATTGCGAGCGCGGGGTCGAAAAGGCGAAAGAATAACCGGGCGCGACGGGGGCCTTGAGCAGCTTGTCCTCGGCGGTGGGCTCGAGACCGGCCGAGCCGTGGGACATACAGGAGCTCATAAGCACAAAGACCAGACAGATGAGAATAGAGCACAGTGCGAGGCAAAGCCGACGAGCCGGCAGGGCGGGGGCATTCACGTACGATGTCGAGCGGTAGGGCTTGCCGTCGCGTCCGCCTTGGGGATGCGAAAAGAAGCGGTTGATATGGCTGCCGGGCTGACGTGCGCCGTTGCGGCGCAGTTGCGGAACCTCGGCTTGGCGCTGTCGAGTGCGCGCGCCCAAGCGGCTATCTTGCTGTGCGCTTGTGCCCGTGCTCGGACGGCCACTCTGCCGTGTTCTGTTTGTCTGCTGCCGAGACGAAGGCCTGGGTTGCTCTTGAGGGCGTTGCGGATTGCTGCTCGTGGCACTTCTGGGCGTCGGCGTGGTGCGGCCAGCAAGGCGAACGCTTTGTCGCCGTTGATCACCGTCGTTGTATCCGTATGCCATTCGTACCGCCTTGTCTCATGTATAACCTGTCTATCCTACAAAAAAGATGTGCAACAAATGGGTCCGCGCGTCAAAAGCTCGGTAAACGGTACGAAAGGCGCAAAACACACGGCCTCAAAAACATCTCTATATGCGTCCGATGAGCGTACGCCCGTCGGACGGGCGACAACAATGAGCGGCAAACCGTGCCGTTCGTCCCAAAAACGGCGCCGCTCGTTTTGCAGTTCTGCCTTCGGTCGAGCCACAAGCGGCGCTGCTGTGCCAAGGCCGTATCTTAAAGCCATGAAATAAAAGCGCGCGGCAAAACAGACCGCGCAAGGGGTGACGCCAAAGAGGCGTCAATAAGGAAAGGAGGGGAACAATGGCGGACAAGAACGCAGAAGTTGCAGTCGAAGGTAACGGCGGCATGAAGAAAACGCTTTCGCTCTGGAACTTCTTCACCATCGGTTTCGGTGCCATCATCGGAACTGGCTGGGTTCTGCAGGTCGGCGACTGGATGGTCGTGGGCGGCGGTCCCGTTCCCGCTATGATCGCATTCCTCTTGGGTGCAATCTTTCTCGTGCCCGTCGGAGCTGTTTTCGGTGAGCTCACGGCTGCTATCCCCATCTCGGGCGGCATCGTCGAGTATGTCGATCGTAGCTTTGGCCGTACGCTGAGCTATATCACCGGTTGGCTCCTGGCCCTGGGCAACGGCATCCTGTGCCCGTGGGAGGCAATCGCTATCTCGACCCTCGTGTCCGAGATGTTCGGCAGCCTGCCCGGTCTTGAGTGGCTCCGCGCCGTCAAGCTCTACACCATCCTCGGTGCAGACGTCTACCTGTTCCCGACGCTGATCGCGCTCGGCTTTGCGGTCTATGTCATCTTCCTCAACTTCCGCGGTGCCAGCTCGGCCGCCAAGCTCCAGGCCTTCCTGACCAAGGCCCTGCTTTGCGGCATGCTGCTCGCCATGGGCGTCTCGCTGTTCACTGGCTCGCCGGACAACGCCATGCCCGTGTTCTCCCAGGTCGCCGGTGCTGGCGGCGGCAAGGCCGCTACCGAGAGCACCAGCCTGTTCGCCGGTATCGTGTCGGTCCTGGTTCTGACCCCGTTCTTCTACGCCGGTTTCGACACCATTCCTCAGCAGGCTGAGGAGGCAGCCGAGGGCCTCAACTGGAACAAGTTCGGCAAGATCATCTCCCTGGCCCTGCTGGCCGCCGGCGGCTTCTACATGGTCTGCATCTACTCGTTCGGCACCATTCTCGACTGGCATGAGTTTGTTAAGAGCCCGGTTCCCGCGCTTGCCTGCCTCAAGGGCATCAACATGCTTCTGTACCTGGCCATGCTCGTCATCGCCACGCTTGGACCCATGGGCCCGATGAACTCCTTCTACGGCGCCACGAGCCGCATCATGCTCGCCATGGGCCGCAAGGGCCAGCTGCCCGAGCAGTTCGCCGAGGTCGACCCCAAGTCCGGCGCTCCCAAGCTCGCCTGCGTCGTTCTGGGCGCCATCACCGTCGTCGGTCCGTTCCTGGGCAAGAACATGCTCATCCCTCTGACCAACGTGTCGGCTCTCGCCTTCATCTTCTCCTGCGGCATGGTCGCCCTCGCTTGCCTGCGCATGCGCTTCACCGAGCCCGACCTGCCTCGTCCCTACGAGGTGCCCGGCGGCAAGTTTGGCATCGGCCTCGCTATCGCTGCCTGCGCCATCATCATCGGCCTGCTCGTGATTCCGTTCTCTCCCGCCTCCCTCAACATGGTGGAATGGAGCATCGTGATCGGCTGGCTGGCTATTGGCCTGGCCCTCATGGCTTTCACCAATTCCCGCAAAAAGTAACGCCTAGCCGGGGCGGATCGGGTGCGCGGAATCCTCTCTCCCGCGCACCGAACCCGGCACCACTTGGGTAGCTTTGTGAGGCCTTAACCCAACACGGCCTCGCCCACTATATGGATCCATAAGGAGGAACCATGTCCACTAAGTATGCAATCGTTGGCGGCAAGCTCATCGACGGTACCGGCGCCGAGCCGGTCGAGAACTCCCTCGTTCTCGTCGACGACAACGGCAAGATCGAGTATGCCGGCGTCATGCAGGACCTTCCCGAGGGCGTTGAGGTCATCGACGCCGCCGGCAAGACCGTCCTTCCCGGCCTGATTGACACCCACCTGCACTTCTCGGGCAACC
>URAQ01000219.1 GCA_900545875.1 uncultured Collinsella sp. | reverse complement strand
CCGCAGGCGGCGGGTACGCTAGAACAAGTCGACGGCGTGCGGGTGACGCCGTTTTGGCGCACGGTAGAGGATTGCCTACTGCGCGCGCCGTTTTCGTATGGCCTGGCGATTGCCGATTCTGCGTTGCGAGCAAAGGGCGTATCGCGCGATGACTTTTGTGAGCGGCTTTGTATCGATTGTGAGGGTAGGCGAGGGTATCGCAGAGCGCGGGTGATCGCGTCGTATGCGGACGGGCTGTCCGAAAACGGCGGCGAGTCTCGTTTTCGGGCGTTCTTTATTGCATACGGTTTTCCAGTACCAGAGTTGCAGGTGGAGTTTCGCGACCCGCTTAATTCGAGCCAAGTGTTTCGCGTTGATTATTTTTGGAGGCTCGAGGACGGGACGTGCGTGATTGGCGAGCTGGACGGGAAGGGAAAGTATACCCTGCAGGATGGTGGGGATCGGGAGTCGGTCGACCCATTCGTGGCGGAACGTCAACGGGAGTCCCATCTGACGATGCTCGGACATAAGGTACTGAGGTTTACGTTTGATGAGCTCAAGAACCCGGGGAAGCTGGCTGAAAAGATGAGACTGGCGGGCATTCCACAGCGGGTCAATCTGGCTGAGGAATGGAGACGTCAGTGGTATGGGCGCTGAGGGGTGCAGCTGACGCGGATGTGGTTGTTCCTGCCGAGTTTGTCTCGATCTGTAACAACAAGGGGCCGTTTGGCCTCGTAACTGTTACAGATCAAGACGGAAGGTTGGTTGCCGCTAAAAGATCTCGATCTGTAACATCTAGAGGCCGAAAACCTGTCTACTTGTTACAGATTTAGACGTTTGACGACAGGGCTGGAGAATATCTCAATCTGTAACATCTACAGGCCAAAATTCGACCCAACTGTTACAGATTGAGACAAAGGTTAGACGTAGTGCCGAAAGATCTCGATCTGTAACATTTGGAAGGTTAAAGACGGTCTACCTGTTACAGATCAAGACGTTTTGCTGGAACGACCGAAGCATCGCTGCACTGGCCTGTTCATCCTCACGCCCTTCTCTTCCTCCCGTTAGCCGATATGTCCGTAGCAACCCTGCCACGCTGGGCGATAATGGACAAATGTTCAAGTTAATCGTGAGGGAGGAGCTCGATATGGCGTCTGCCGATCGTCCCACGTTGTTTATCAATGCGACCATTCTGGATGGTTCGGAGCATATGGAGCCGCAACCCGATATGGCCGTGACTGTTGAGCGCGGCGTCATCACCTGGATGGGGCCGAGTGCTGTGGCGCAGGCGCCAGCGGGTGCCGAGGTTATCGACCTGGCCGGTGCGTATCTCATGCCCGGGCTCATCAATATGCACGTGCACCTGTGCGGCTCGGGCAAGCCTGTCTCGGCCGGCGATGCGGGCGCGCTGATGAAGAAGCTCGATAATCCCGTGGGGCGCGCCATTGTGCGCCATATTCTTAAGGGCAGCGCCCAACAACAACTGGCAAGTGGCGTGACCACGGTGCGCGGCGCGGGCGACCCGCTGTTTGCCGATCTGGCCGTGCGCGATGCTATCGATGCCGGCAAGTATCAAGGTCCTCGCCTGGTGGCGCCGGGAACGGGCGTAACGGTGCCGGGCGGCCATGGTGCGGGCTTGTTCGCCCAGGTGGCCAACAGCCCTGCCGAGGCGGCCGAACAGGTGCGCGACCTGTATGCGCGCGGTGCCGACGTCATCAAGCTGTTCGTGACGGGCGGCGTGTTCGACGCTACCGAGGTGGGCGAGCCGGGTGTGCTGCGTATGCCGGTCGAGGTTGCCGCGGCGGCGTGCAAGGCGGCGCACGAGGTGGGCCTGCCGGTTATGGCCCATGTCGAGAGCACCGAAGGCGTGAAGGCTGCGCTTCAGGCCGGCGTCGATACGATCGAGCACGGCGCTCCGTTGACGCCCGAGATCATGGAACTGTACCGTGGCGCCGCGGGCACGCAGCTCGAGGGGCGTGCGCCCAGCGTTACCTGCACGATCAGCCCGGCGCTGCCGTTTGTATTGCTCGACCCGGAAAAGACCCATTCGACCGATACACAAAAGAAGAACGGTGACATCGTGTGCTCGGGCATCATCGAGAGCGCCCGTGCCGCACTGGAAGCTGGCGTTAAGGTGGGCCTTGGCACGGACTCGAGCTGCCCGTTCGTGACGCAGTACGACATGTGGCGTGAGGTGGCCTATTTTGCCAAGTATGTCGGCGTGGGCAACGCCTTCGCGCTGTATACGGCCACGCAGGTCAATGCCGAGCTGCTGGGGCTGGGCGGCGAGACCGGCACAATCGAGTGCGGCAAGGCCGCCGATATCCTGGTGACGCGCGAGAACCCGCTCGATGACCTGTGCGCACTGCGTGATCCGACGCACGTGATGTGTCGCGGTGATCTGGTGCGCAAGCTCAAGGTGAAGCGTATTCCCGAGGTGGACGCCGAGCTCGACGCGATTATGGCCATGCCTGCCGAGGCGTTGGCCGAGGAGCTTGCCCGCGATGGCGTGGCGTAAGCGCGCGATATGGCGATGCGACAAAGGGACAATCCTTTTGTCATAATCAGAAAAAGCCGAGGTCCCAGTGCGAGGCCTCGGCTTTTATTTGTCCCATGGTATGGCGGCTAGGAGCGCGTCTCCATCTTGGCGTGGCACTTGGGGCAGGTGACGCGGATCTTGCCTTTGCCCTTGGGAACGGAGAGCATCTGGCCGCAGTTGGGGCACTTCAGGTATGCCGTGGTCTTGCGGCCCTTCCACATCTTCTTGGCTGTGCGCTTGGCACGTTCAAAGTCTTCCTTGCTAGTACCGGCTGCGCGCGAGGCGTTGGCCGCTGCAGCTCCGCCGCCCAAGCTAGCTACAAACTTGCCCAAGCCGGGTACGTTTGCAGTCGCGGCGACAAAGGCCTCGTTCTCCTTGTGACGTGCGTCGATATTTTTGGACAGGCCGCGCAGCACGCCAATCACGATTACGACGATGGCAATCCAGCTGAGCCACTGGATGCGGGCTATCGATCCGATCATCGCGATGACGATGCCGGCAAAACCCATCACGATGGTGAGTTCATCGGCACCATTGCGACCCTTCATAAAGTCATTCATGCAAATTGCCTTTCGTTCGATATGCTGCACGCCTTTATACCCGATTTAGAGCAAGGGGGACAGGTTAATCTGCACCAATGTGGTGCAAACATACCTGTCCCCGGAATACCAAGACGGTGCAAACGTACCTGTCCCCAATGCCCCAATTACTTGGAGAGTTTGTCGACGACGCGTTCGATTTCGGCGAGTTTGGCGGCTTTGAGGTCTTCGTCGCCCGATTCGATTGCCGAAGTCACGCAGCCCTCGATATGCGCCTTGAGCACGTCGGCGTTAATGCGCGCGAGGAGCGCCTGTGTGGCCATGAGCTGCGTGGAGATATCGACGCAGTAGCGGTCCTCCTCGACCATCCGCAGGATGCCGTCGATCTGACCGCGTGCCGTCTTGAGCATGCGGGTCACCGATTTATGGTCTGCCATCATGGCGGGTCCTCGTTTCTGGTCGATCTTCCGGATGCCCCCCCTGTCAGTTGCGGTGAAATACGGACTGTTTAAGGGCCTAGGGCGGCTCAACAGTCCGTATTTC
>URAQ01000218.1 GCA_900545875.1 uncultured Collinsella sp. | reverse complement strand
GCCGGCGTGTCCGCCTGCTTGGTTTTCGCTCGGTCAGGTCCTGGCTCGCACGAAGAGCACATTTAGTGCTCTTCGGCTCGTGCGGAATCTACGAAAACCAAGCAGGCGGACACGCCTTAGGTATCGATTACTTCAGTCTGAATTGACTTCGCTTTGGCTTAAACAAACACACAGAATAACACAGGTAGTTGGGGTTATTGCGTATATATAAAATAGCCTCCGACCACGGATGGTCAGAGGCTATTTGCAAGCACGTTTTTGGCTGGTTTACCCGTAGATGCGCTGGGGCTGCTCTTCGCCCTTTACGGAGGCTTCGGTCACGATGACCTTGGCGACACCTTCCTCGCTGGGGAGGTCGAACATCGTCTGCTGCAGCACGTCCTCGCAGATGGAGCGCAGGCCGCGGGCGCCGGTCTTGCGGGCGAGCGCCATGCGGGCGATCTCGTGCAGTGCGGCATCCTCAAACTCAAGCTCAACGTCCTCGAGCTGGAACATCTTGCGGTACTGACGCACCACGGCGTTCTTGGGCTCGGTCAGGATCGACACCAGGTCGTCCTCGTCGAGTGCCTGCGTCTGGGTGACGACGGGCGTACGTCCCACAAACTCGGGGATCATGCCAAAGGCGTTGAGGTCCTGCGGGAGCACCTGGCGCAGCAGGTCGTTCTCGTCGACAGAGGTGGGGCCGGCGATCTCGGAGTTAAAGCCCACGCCCTTGTTGCCCACGCGATCGGCGATAATCTTGTCCAGACCCACAAAGGCACCGCCACAGATGAACAGGATATTGGTCGTGTCGATCTGCAGCAGCTCCTGCTGGGGATGCTTGCGGCCGCCGGTGGGCGGAACGCTGGCCACCGTGCCCTCAAGAATCTTAAGCAGCGCCTGCTGAACGCCCTCGCCCGAGACATCGCGGGTGATGGAGAGGTTCTCGGCCTTGCGGGCGATCTTGTCGATCTCGTCCACGTAGATAATGCCCACCTGAGCGCGCTCAATATCGCCATCGGCAGCATTGATGAGCTTGAGCAGGATGTTCTCCACGTCCTCGCCAACGTAGCCGGCCTCGGTAAGCGCAGTGGCGTCGGCGATGGCAAACGGCACCTCGAGGATGCGCGCGAGCGTCTGGGCCAGCAGGGTCTTACCGGTACCGGTGGGACCGAGCAGCAAGATGTTGGACTTGGCGAGCTCTACCTCGTCCATATCGTCGTCGAACTGCGAGCCCATGTCGTCGTCAAAGGCAGACACCGCGGCGCCGCCCTCGATCACGCGACGATAGTGGTTGTACACGGCCACCGACATGGCGCGCTTGGCGTCTTCCTGGCCCATTACATAGGCCGAGAGCTCGTCATAGATCTCGTGCGGCGTCGGCACGTGCGTGATGACCTGGCGGTCGTCCTCGAGCTCAAAGCCCTCGGTCTCGGGGTCCACGGCGGGCTGCCCAGCAGCCTGGCCATGGTCGTTGAGGAAGCCCGGCAGCTTGCCGTTGCGGGCAGCGTCCATAAAGTCCGAAGCAAGCGACTCCTCAAGGATCTCGGAGCAGGCGGCGACGCACTCGTCACAGATAAAGATGTTGGTCGGGCCCTTTACGAGACGACGGACCTGGCCCTGCTCTTTTCCGCAGAAGGAGCAGCGGATGGGGTTGCCGTTCTCGTCAAAGTTGTCCTGCATGTTACCTGCCATCCTAGGCGTCCTTCGCGGCAAGATCGCGCGAGGTGACGATACGGTCGATCAGGCCGTAGTCGAGGGCCTCGGCAGCGGTCAGGTAGTTGTCGCGCTCGGTATCGGCCTGGACCTTCTCGATGGGCTGGCCCGAGGCGTCGGACAGGATCTGGTTGAGCTCGCGACGGGTCTTCTTGATCTCCTCGGCCACGATCTCGATCTCGGTCTGCTGGCCCTGGGCACCGCCACTGGGCTGGTGAATCATGACCTTGGAGTGCGGCAGGCAGAAGCGCTTGCCCTTGGCGCCGGCCGAAAGCAGCACGGCGGCCATGGACGCAGCCATGCCCACACAGATGGTGGAGACCTGCGGCTTGATGAAGTTCATGGTGTCCAGAATCGCCAGGCCGGAGTAGACCTCGCCACCAGGCGAATTGATGTAGAGCGAGATATCCTTCTCGGCATCCTGGCTCTCAAGATGCAGCAGCTGGGCAACGACCAGGTTGGCGCTGACGGAGTTGATCTCCTCGCCCAAGAAGATGATGCGGTCGTTGAGCAGGCGCGAATAGATATCGTAGCTGCGCTCGCCGCGCGGCGTCTGCTCGATAACGTATGGCACGAGGGCGGAATCGAACTTAGCGATCATACGCATCTCCATTTCTCTTACGGACCAATAGTGGTTCTAGACAAACGTACGGTGCCCGCATGCTATGCATTGGCTGGCACCGTACGAAGCAACCGGATAACCGGCTTATAACTTTACCCCATCACGGACGCATCCATGCGCTCGCGGGAAAGGTGGCGAGAATTACTCGGCGTCCTTGGCGGTCTCGTCGACCTCGGTCACCTTGGCGTTCTCGACCAGGTGGTCGACGGCCTTGGAGCGACGGATGGACTCGCGGACGGCAGGCATGCGGCCATCGGCGATGAACTCGGCCTTGGAAGCCTCGACGTCCTTGACGCCGGCCTTCTCGAACTCGGCGTTGATGTCGTCCTCGGTGACCACGATCTTGAGCTCACGGGCGAGGGCGTCGAGAGCCAGGGACTCACGGGCGACGTCGTTGGCCTGCTTGTGCAGGTCGCCGATGAACTGCTCCATGGTCAGGCCAGAAGCGGGCAGCCAGGTGTCCAGCGTCATGCCGCGGGAAGCGAGGTTGGACAGGAAGTTCTGGCCAAGCTCCTCAAAGACGGACTGCTCGTAGTCGGCATCCATCTCGTCGAGCTGCAGACGCTCGGCGAGAGCGGAGACGCAACGGTTCTCCTTCTCGGCCGGGAGGCGGGAAGCCTTGTCCTGCTCGATCTCGATCTTGATGGCGTCGCGCATAGCGTCGATGCTGTCAAAGCCAAAGTCGGACTTGACGAGCTCGTCGGTGAGCTCGGGGGTGTTGCGGACCTTGATGCCCTTGACGGTGACCTCGACGGTGTGGGTCTCGGCCTCCTCGCCCTCCTCGGCCTCGTCGGTCCAGGTGACGGACTTGACGTCGTCAACGTTGGCGCCGATCAAGGCCTCGTTGAACTCCTTGGGGTTGCTGTCGCTACCGGCGATGAGCATGCGGCCCTCGGCGGCAAAGTTGTCGGCGTTCTCGACGGCCTTGAGGTCGACGGTCACATAGTCGTCAGCCTCGACGGCGCGACCCTCGACGTCCTCGAAGGTGGCACGGTAGTTGAGGAGCATCTCAACCTGGTTGTTGATCTCGGACTCGGTGACCTCCGCAGGGGGCATCTCGATCTCGACAGCGTCGAAGGAGGAGAGCTCGGCAGCGGGACGCAGGGAGAACTCGACGGTGTAGGTGTAGTCCTCATGATCCTTGGCGAGGTCGAGCTCCTTGTAGTCACCGTTCTTGGTGGGGACGATGTCCAGCTCGTTGAGGACGGCGGGCTCGTTGGCGGCGATCAGGTCGTTGGTGGCCTGAGCGAGGGTAGCCTCGGCGCCAAGAGCGGAGTCGATGACCGGACGGGGGGCCTTACCGGCGCGG
>URAQ01000217.1 GCA_900545875.1 uncultured Collinsella sp. | reverse complement strand
ATTAAAGATATTGCCTTACCAATATGGTCTTGCATTGGTGCGGCGATAGGTTTCAAGCGGCTCTACAGCAATAGAAGCAATTTCACTGGCCGTAAGACCTGCAACACGTTCCTTGCCTGCGTAACCGTGCAGCATGACGGCGCCACGCGCCTTGCCGTTCCAGCTGAGCATGGGGTAATGGCTCAACACCAGGCGATGGCCCTTGGCATAGCCGGGAGCAATCTCCAGGTAATCGCGCACGTCTTCCCAAATCTGCGGTACGTCGGGATCTTCCCAGTCGCCGTCATGGTTACCACGGATGAGCGTCACGTTCTGACATTCGATACGCTCGCGCAGACGCACCGCCTCCGCCAAGGGCAAACGATAGGTAAAGTCTCCCAAGATATAGAGCCGGTCGTCCGCCGCCACGCACTCATTGACGGCATCGATGACCTTGCGGTTCATCTCCTCGACCGAATCAAACGGCCGATCCATATCGTGCAAGATATTCGTATCGCCCAGGTGCAGGTCGGCGGTAAACCACATCATCGTCTCTGTCCTCATTTCGCAACGTGTTCAACTCGTGCTAAGTATACAGACGCAGCGATGTGGCGGTTATCCAAAGAGCCCGCCGAACAGTCCGCGGCGGCGTTTGTCTTTCTTTTTCGACGCATCACTCTGGGCGTTCTTGCCCTGCCGCATCTTACGGTCCTGTTCCAGCTCATCGTCATCGAGTAGCACATCCCACTCAAACGGATCATCTGCCAGATCAAACAGGTCATCGTCGTCAAACATGGCAGCTTCCCTTACCGACTAGCGAGCATCCACCACATAGAGCCCAACGCGCACCTGATGCCACGGGCTGCGCTCGGGGGCAACCTGTTGCACACGGGCCTCAAATACGTCCTCGTGGCCGTAATACATCATCAAGGACAGTGGGCCGACCTCGTTTCCCGGAACGTAGCCAAGTTTGGTCTTGCCATAGTAAATCGCAACTGCCTCGGGGTCATGGGGATTATCGCGCTCGGCGCACAGTGTCAGTTTATCGCCCGCTTTAAGATCGCCCAGGACCAAGGTGCCATCGGCATATTGAAATCCTGCGATATGAAACGACAGAAGAACACGTGAAGGCTCGTACATAGCAGCTCCCCTAACGGCCGGATAAACCGGTGTTTAACCTTATTGAGAAGTCTACGGGTCCGTGCGGACACAAATTCGCCCCACCCGCGCCTTTTCGACCGTTTGTCGCTACGCCATCTGATTCTAATGCACAAACATGCGCACGAACTTGTGCTTCCAGCTTGCGTAAGGAGCGTAGCGGAATGGCACGTCCAGCCACGTTGCCTTATTCACGATGCTCTTCTTGTGGCTAAACGTATCGAAGCTCTCGCGTCCATGGTACTGCCCCATACCGCTCGCTCCCATGCCGCCAAAGCCCATATGGCTCGTAGCCAAGTGCATGATGGTGTCGTTGACGCAGCCGCCGCCAAAGGGCACGTAGCGCACAAAGCGTTGCTGAACCGAACGGTCCTGGCTAAAGATATACAGGGCCAGCGGCGTCGGACGATCCGTAATAAACGCTTCGGCCTCGTCAAGGCTCTCAAACGTCAGCACTGGCAAAATGGGGCCGAAGATCTCCTCCTGCATCACGGCGTCATCGGGGGACACGCCGTCCAAAATCGTCGGCTCGATCTTGAGCGAGGCCTCGCGCGCGGTACCTCCAAGCACGACCTTATCGGGATCGATCAGCCCGCGCACGCGCGCAAAATGCTTGGCGTTGACAATATGACCGTAGCCCTCGTTATCGAGCGGATACTCGCCAAACATACGGCGGACCTCCTCCTTGATGAGGCCCAGCAGCTCGTCGTGCACGCGCGTATCGACCAGCAGGTAGTCGGGCGCCACGCAGGTCTGCCCCACGTTGAGCCATTTACCAAAGGCGATACGCCGTGCCGCAACCTTCAAGTTTGCCGTCGCATCCACGATGCAGGGACTCTTTCCGCCCAGCTCAAGCGTCACAGGCGTAAGGTTTTTACTTGCGCGCTCCATAACGAGTTTGCCGACCGGAACGCTACCGGTAAAGAAGATCTTGTCCCAGTGCTCATCGAGCAGCGCTTCGTTCTCGGCGCGCCCGCCCTCGACAACCGTCACCAGGCGCGGATCAAATGCCTCTTCACAGATTTGCCTGAGCACCGCGCTCGATGCCGGAGCATAGGCGCTCGGCTTGATGACCACGGTATTGCCCGCGGCAAGGGCGCCAGCGAGCGGCTCGAGCGTCAGCAAAAACGGATAGTTCCAGGGCGCCATGATGAGCGTGACGCCATAGGGCACGGTTTGCGTTTTGCACACGCTCACGGCGTTAGCGAGGTCGCACGGACGCAGGCGCGGACGACTCCATCGAACCACGTGAGCGATCTGATGTCGAATCTCGGAAAGCGATGTGCCAATCTCGCACATATAGGCCTCGTCATGCGACTTTCCCAAATCGGTCTTGAGCGCATGAGCGATATCGGCCTCGTGGGCCCGCACCGCATCGCGTAAACTCACGAGCGCGCGACGTCGAGCATCGACATCAAACGTGGCGTGCGTCTTAAAGTAGGTGCGCTGATCGCCGACGATGCGCGCAATTTCCTCGGTGTTCATGGACCCTCCTAGTTCTCGTCCTCAAACATACCACCTGCAACAACTTCGTACATATGCTCGAGCTCCAGGCGGTCCATCAAAAGCGGAACGGGATACAGCGGATTGGCCTCGGCATCGGCATGCGCCGCCATTTGCGGAATATCGGAGCGGCGAATACCTGAGACATATTTGGGGATTCCCAGGGCCTCGTTCATGCGGTCGACCCAATCGATAAAGGCCTCGGCCGCAAGACTGTCCTGCGCGGTAGCCGGCGCAATGCCCGCCATGCGAGCAAGATCGGCAAGCTTGGGGGCGGCGGCGTCACCATAAGCGCGAAGCATGTGCGGCAGGATGATCGCGTTGGCTAAACCGTGCGGAATTCCGTATCGGCCGCCCAGACTGTGCGCGATGGCATGCACATATCCGACATAGGAGCGGGTAAACGCAACGCCTGCCTTATACGCCGCCGAAAGCATATTGCGGCGCGCACGCATGTCGTCGCCATGCTCATAGGCCTCGAGCAAATTGTCGCGGATGAGCTGGACCGCCTGACGCGCCATCTTGCGCGTGTAGGGCGTGGTGCTACGGCCGATAAAGGCCTCGACAGCATGCGTCAGGGCATCCATACCCGTCTGCCCCGTGGTGGACGCCGGCAACCCGCGCGTAAACTCGGGGTCGTGCACCGCAAAACGCGGGATGAGCACAAAGTCGTTAATGGGGTATTTATAGTGCGTCTCGTTATCGGTAATTACCGCCGCGAGCGTGACTTCGCTTCCCGTACCGGCGGTAGTGGGAACCGCAATAAGTAGCGGCAGGAGACGGTGGACGCGCAACAGGCCACGCATCTTGTTGATGGGCTTGTTCGGCTGTGCAATGCGCGCCCCCACACCCTTGGCGCAGTCCATGGCCGATCCGCCGCCCACGGGCAGCACGATATCGACGTCCTCGTGCTTGGCCAATTCAGATCCCTTGCGCACAAGCCCAATCTCCGGATTGGGGCGCACCCCACCCAGCTCGACATGCGCGACACCCGCCGCG
>URAQ01000216.1 GCA_900545875.1 uncultured Collinsella sp. | reverse complement strand
GGGTCGCTCACCAGGTCGGTGATCTCGCCCACGGCCTCCTCGTCGAGCGTGGCCGAGAACAGCAGCGTCTGACGCTCGGCCGGCGTCTCGCGCACAATGCGGCGGACGGCGGGCAAAAAGCCCATGTCGAGCATGCGGTCGGCCTCGTCCAGCACCAGCACCTTGACCTCGTCCAGGTGGCAGGCGCCCTGCTCGATCAGGTCAACCAGACGGCCCGGCGTAGCGACCAGGATGTCACAGCCGTACTTGAGCGCCGCGGTCTGCGGCTTGTAGCTCACGCCGCCCACGACGGTCACGGCGACATGGCCAGTGACGTCGGCAATCTTGCTCGCGACCTCGTCGATCTGCTGGGCAAGCTCGCGCGTGGGGGTGATGACGAGCATCAAGGGACCGCGACCGTTGCCCTCGGGCTTCTTGGCGCCGCGACGGCGGTTGCGACCGCCACGCTCGCGCACGGGCTTGGGCGGAGCGATGTGCTCCAGGTTGTTCATGGTCGGCAGCAAGAAGGCGGCCGTCTTGCCGGTGCCGGTCTGAGCAGCGGCAAGCAGGTCGCGGCCCTCGAGCACCACGGGGATCGAGCCAGCCTGGACAGGCGTGGGCGCCGTGTAGCCTAGGTTCTCGATAGCACGAAGCATCTCGTCCGAAAGGCCCAGCTCGTCAAAGGCGGGCAGGCTCTCGGTAGCGGACTCGACGGTCTGGGCAGCATTGGCCTCATCGGCGGCATCGAAGGCAGCCTGGGTCATGGCCTCGCGGGCCTCGTCCAGAATCTCGGCGTCCGTGACGTCGGATACAGAATTACGCATATGTTGTTGTTCCTTATCTGCACGCGCAATGGGCACGGCATGCGGCCGCGCGGGCGTGCTTGGTAGTGCGCTAATACATACAAAAACAGGTGCGCACAGAGAGGACGTTGCTCAGCACGCTGGCGATCGCTTTGGCAGCCCTATCACGCGCCGTCCAGACGCAGCAGCTCTAAGCGATGGAGCAGATTCGCCGCCGGTTAGTATACCCGCACTCCGTATGCCCCCACGTAAACCACAGATGACGAGGCGGACGGGGCGGGCCTGGCCGATTGTCTCAATCTGTAACAGATGCAGGGCAAAACCGGGTCCAAATGTTACAGAACAAGACAGAGGGGGATTTCCGTCCAGTCCAAACCAAATCTCTCAGTCTTCCTGCAATTTCGAACATGTGGCCTATAATGTTGCTTTGGTTACGCTGTATATTGCGCAGCCATTTAATACGTCGCCCACCGGGAGCCATTAATTCCTATCGCCATATTGGCTAGGAAGCAATCAAAGGAGGTATCCGTGGCAGCAGAGACGCCTTGCTCGGTCCTCTATAACGATATCCGCTCGTTCGGCGGTCTTAAACATCTCGAGATCGCCCGAATGCTCATCAATGGAAACTCTTATCTCGGCAGTACCCTGCTCGAGAAATGCTCTTCCAACCGCTCGTATCTCACCCGTTACATCGTCCATCGCAAGCCTGACCAGTGCGCGCCCGCCATCTACAGCGACTTTACCGTCACCACGCTCAACCTTTCCGCGGCAATCTGCAGCAAGCTCGGCGGCGGCGAGTCCGCCTATCGGGCAATCGCCGAGCACTATCGCGGCCCGGCCGCCAACGAAATGATGTCGGCTCTCGCCAGCTACAAGCTGGACAGCCGCCTATATGCAAATGCCCTCAATCGCATCGACAACTTTGACGGCAATGCCGTGCGTGAGAAAAGCACGCTTTACCTTATGCTCTTTGTGGCAACGGGGGCGCTCGCCGATCCCGTTCAGGGCGTGGCCACCGTCGAGCGCTTTTGCGACAGCAAGACGGGTGGGCACTTTGGCACCACCGAAACTACCGTCGGACGTGGCTTTATGGGCAGTCTGGATCAGCCGCACGCCGTCGCTCCCAACCTCGGTCTGCTCAGGACACATGCCGACAACTGCGTCGACATGCAAATCCATCCCCTCACACGCGATCCGCGTGGCACGGTAATTGGATCCTTGCCCAAAACCTCGCCCAGCATCACCGATGTGGGCGCCGACGCATCGCGCGAACATCTTCGCATTTGGCTTGAGGGTGAGCACTGGTACGCCCAGGGCCTTGGATCGACCAACGGCACGGTGCTCGAATCGGGCGCGGGCGACGGCGATATCGTAATCGAGCCGCCGCGCGACCTACGCGAGCCCGGCAAGATCTATCCCCCAGTGGAAATCGAAAACAGCGACAGGCTCCATCTGGGTCTCTACACGACATTCCTTGTCATTGTGGACTAGCGCGGACGGCGATCGAAAGACGGTCGCCGTCCGTCTTTCGTCTTCTACCTTCTGCGTCGTAAACGACAATGCTCAGCGGTATACGTGGGCAGTGCGGCTATCATGGTACTTTACCGATATCCGCACTGCTCGCGTAAACGTGCGGCAACCCATGCCAGACAAAGGAACGCCATGGATACTACCGATAGCGCCTATGGCGACAAACTCGTCCGTCTCGATACGTTCGATACCGCCGTGGCGGTCGACCCCAGCGCCGAGGACGACGCCAAGCGTCGGTTTATGACGCTTATTCTCCAGACGGCCCACCGCAACAACGGCAACATCGGGCACGTGCTGCGCGCGACCAACACGAGCGGCGAGGTCTTTGCCGTCAAGCTACTCAAGGACAACGCCATCCTTTCCGGCCAAGCCCCCGACCGCTCCGCCGAGCAATCGGCAGCGCACCTGGCCAACACCGCCGCGCTGTTCGAGGAGTACCGTCATCTGTGTACCGTCTCGCACCTGCGCGGATTTCCACGCGTCTATGGCTACGGATCGTGCGAGGATGACCCGCTCATCCTCATGGAGTGGGTCGAGGGCACCTCACTCAAGCAGGCGCTACCTCTGCTTCCGCACGACGCCTCGGGCGGGCTGACCACCCAGATGGTCGCCGCCGTCGGAAACGCCGTGCTTCGTGCGCTCTTGATGACCCAAGGCCTCGTGAATCCGGTCGTCCATCGCGACCTGTCGCCTGCCAATATCATGTTCCGCACCACCAGCCGAACACTCGAGCAGCAGATTGCCGATTGTTCCTTTGACCCCTGCCTCATCGACATGGGCTCCGCGACCATGGCTCTCGGCGACGACACGATCACCCGGCGCGCCGACATCTGGCGCTTTGCCACACCCGCATACGCCGCGCCCGAGATGCTCACGCAGGATATCGAAGGCATCGCGGCTCTTCGCCGTTCGCCGGCAATCGATGTCTACGCGCTTTCGAGCATTCTGTACCAGCTCTACAGCGGTCGCAAACCGTTTGACTTTGAGTCGACGGACGCCACTGCAACCGGCTCGTTCTATCTCGTAAAGACCAAGACCAAGCCGGCGCCGCTCGAGCCGCGCTGCGAGGGCGATGAAGCGCTCGTCCAAATCATCATGAAGGGTCTCTCAGTCGAGCAGTGCGATCGTCCCACCGAGCAGCAGATGCTCGAGGTGCTCTCGGCATACCTTCCCGCTGCAGAATCTGAGGGCCGCGAGGGCGCGGGCAATGACGCCGTGATCGACATCGACTCCGGTACGCACCTTAAGGTCGACGTCGCTGGCGAGCGCGCGAGAGAGATCCTGGAGCAGGCCCGGCATGATGCCATGACCCGCCGCCGCTTTATTATCGGCG
>URAQ01000215.1 GCA_900545875.1 uncultured Collinsella sp. | reverse complement strand
TAGGTGCCGGCCTCGCGGACCTCGAGGGACTCGCCGCAGCAGAAGACGGGAACAAGGCCGGCGGCAACGAGAGCCTTGGCCTTCTTGTTCTGGTCCTCGTCGGTCTCGTGGAAGTAGTCGCGACGCTCGGAGTGACCGATGATGCAGTAGGTGCAGCCAGCGGACTTGAGCATGTCGCAAGAGGACTCACCGGTGAAGGCACCCTTGGCCTCCCAGTACACGTTCTGTGCACCGAGGGCGATGGGGACAGCCTGAATGCGGTCATGAACCGTGGTGATGTCGATGGTCGGAGGGCAGACGAGCACCTCGACGCCAGCCGGAACCTCGGGCAGAGCCTGGGCCAGCTCGTCGGCGAGCTTGGCAGCCTCGGCGACGTCGTTGTTCATCTTCCAGTTACCAGCGATAAGAAGGGTGCGATTAGGCATCGAGAAGCGCCTCCACTCCGGGCAGGGCCTTACCCTCGACGAGCTCCATGGAAGCGCCACCACCGGTGGAGATCCAGCTCATCTTGTCGGCCAGGTTGAACTTGTTGACAGCTGCGACAGAGTCGCCACCGCCGATGATCGAGGTGCAGTCGGCCTCGGCGACAGCCTCAGCAATAGCCTGGGTGCCGTGAGCGAAGTTGTCGAACTCGAAGACGCCCATGGGGCCATTCCAGAACACGGTCTTGGCGCCCTTGACGGCCTCGGCGTAGAGCTCCTCGGTCTTGGGGCCGATGTCCATACCCTCACGATCGTCGGGGATAGCGTCGGAAGCGACGACCTCGGGGACAGCGTCCTCGCCAAAGTGATCGGCAACGCGGTTGTCGATGGGGAGCAGGATCTTGACACCCTTCTCCTCGGCCTTCTTGAGCATCTCGCCAGCGCGCTCGACCCAGTCCTCTTCCTTGAGGGACTGACCGACGGTCAGGCCCTGAGCCAAGAAGAAGGTGTAGGCCATGCCGCCACCGATGATCAGGGTGTCAGCGGAGTCGATGAGGTGATCGAGAACGCCGATCTTGGAGGAAACCTTGGAACCGCCGACGATGGCGACGAGCGGACGCTCAGGGTTGGCGAAGATACCGGTGAGGGTATCGACCTCCTTCTCGAGCAGGAAGCCGGCGACGGCAGGCAGGTAAGCGGCGGGGCCCACGACGGAACCCTGGGCACGGTGAGCGGTGCCGAAGGCATCGAGAACGAAGACGTCACCATAGGAAGCGAGCTTCTTGGCGATCTCGGGATCGTTCTTCTTCTCACGCTTGTCAAAACGGACGTTCTCGAGAACGAGAACCTTGCCCGGCTCGACGGCGGCAACAGCCTCAGCAGCCTTCTCGCCGTAGGTGTCGGCGACAAAGGCAACGTCGAGACCAGAGAGCTCAGCGAGCTTCTTGGCGACGGGCTCGAGGGACAGCTCGGGCTGGAAGCCGGTGCCCTCGGGACGGCCGAGGTGGCTCATGAGGATGACGCGAGCGTTGTGCTCAACGAGGTAGTTGATGGTGGGCAGGGCAGCCTTGATACGGGTGGTGTCGCCAACGACGCCATCCTTGATAGGCACGTTAAAGTCAACGCGGACGAGAACGCGCTTGCCGTCGACATCGATGTCGCGGACGGTCTTCTTGGTAAAGGCCATGTTTGCTTCTACCTTTCGTACGTGTCTGCCTCCCATTACGGCAGACGATTTCCTATAAAAAGGGCGCGACCCTAGGGTGTAAGCCCTATAAGGCCGCGCCCTTCTTTAGACGCTCAACGAGCTATTCGCTAAAAACTAAATTAAGCAACGAACTTCTCGAAGTACTTGATGGTGCGGACCATCTGAGAGGTGTAGGAGTTCTCGTTGTCGTACCAAGAGGTGACCTGAACGAGGGTCTGGCCGTTGCCGAGGTCAGAGCACATGGTCTGAGTGGCGTCGAAGATGGAGCCGTGGGTCTCGCCGATGATGTCGGTGGAGACGATGTCGTCCTCGTTGTAACCGAAAGTCTCGGAGATGGTGGCAGCGTAGGCCTTCATAGCAGCGTTGACCTCGTCGACGGTGACCTTCTTGTCAACGACAGCGTAGAGGTTGGTGATGGAGCCGGTCGGCGTCGGGACGCGCTGGGCGGCACCGATGAGCTTACCGTTGAGCTCGGGGAGAACCAGGCCGATAGCCTTGGCGGCACCGGTGGTGTTGGGGACGATGTTGACGGCGCAGGCACGGCTACGACGCTTGTTGCCCTTGCGCTGCGGGCCGTCGAGCGGCATCTGGTCGCCAGTCCAGGCGTGAATGGTGGTCATGATGCCGGACACGATGGGAGCGAAGTCGTTCAGACCCTTGGCCATCGGGGCGAGGCAGTTGGTGGTGCAGGAAGCAGCGGAGATGATGTTGTCCTCAGCGGTCAGCGTCTCATGGTTGACGTTGTACACGATGGTGGGCAGATCGCTGCCAGCCGGAGCGGAGATGACGACCTTCTTGGCGCCAGCGTTGATGTGAGCCTGGGCCTTGGCCTTGGAGGTGTAGAAACCGGTGCACTCGAGCACGACGTCGACGTCGAGGTCGCCCCAAGGCAGGTTGTTGGCGTCGGCCTCCTTGTAGATCTTGATCTCCTTGCCGTCAACGGTGATGGAATCCTCGCCAGCAACGACCTCGTGATCGCGAGCGTAGTTGCCCTGCGTGGAGTCGTACTTCAGCAGGTAAGCGAGCATGTCGGGAGAGGTGAGGTCGTTGATAGCGACGATCTCGGAGCCCTCATGACCGAACATCTGACGGAAAGCCAGACGACCGATACGACCGAAGCCGTTAATAGCAACCTTTACTGCCATTGTGTCTCCTTTCGTAAGGCCCCCGCAAGCTACAGCGCCTGCCGTTGAGGCCCACAAACTAACCACTCGCCTAATATACCTTTTTTTTGACTTGAATTTCACGAGAATGCCCGAAATTGAAAATCAAATTTGGGTTAAAACGTTTTAAAGAATAAAATAGCAGCTAAATCCGTATATAAGTCGATACTTCAAACTACCTGTTTGCTTCAATGAGCTTTTCAAGCCGTAAAACACGATGGTAGAGGGCCGACTTCGACAAGGGAGGATCAGCCATCTCCCCTAAATCACGCAGCGACAGATCGGGATAGCGCTCGCGCAGGTCGCAAAAGACCGCCAAGGCATCCGGAAGCGCATCGCGAAGACCACGCCGCTCGAGCTCATCGATAAGCGCAAGCTGATGCTGGGCAGCACCGGCGCTTCTGGTCTGGTTGGCCAGCTCGGCATTCACGCGACGGTTCACATCGTTCTTAACCAACTTGACCGCGCGTGCCTCCTCAATCTCGGCAACGCTGCGCTTGGCACCAATCAGCTTTAATAGATGCTCGATTTCCTCGGCGCTCTTAATGTACACGGCATATGACCCCCGCCGCGCATTAACACGAGCATGGACCCCAATCTGCTCCAACAGATCGCAAAGCCCCTTGGCATATTGCTCGCCCTGCACCGCGATCTCCAAATGAAAATCGCCGCGTGGATCGGCCACGAAGCCGCCCGCGATGAGCGCGCCGCGGATATAGGCAAGCCTGCAGCAGGGACGGGCAACGATATGTCGGGGCACGCCGGCGACAAGTCCTCCCCTGCGGTCGAGGATGCCCAGCAGCACCAGAGCCTTATCCAGGTCTGGCTGATCAGGCAAGGTGATGAGGTAGTTTCGAACCTTAT
>URAQ01000214.1 GCA_900545875.1 uncultured Collinsella sp. | reverse complement strand
CGTACGGGACGCCCGGCCCAAAAAGCCAACGAGAACAGGACTACACGATTTGGTTCACGTGCGCCTCGTCGTCGAACTTGGCGGCACCGGGCTCAACATCCTGGGGAGCGGCGGCGTCCACCAGAGCCTGCTTGAGCTCGGTGTACTGACGCTCCACCTCGCCCTCGGCCCACACCTGGTCGGCGATGGCGTCGACCTGGCAGGCAGAGAACTTGTCCTCGGGCGTGTGCGAGACCGGGTCGACCTTGTGCATGGTCAGCTCGTTGCACTTGCCGATCCACCACTGGTAGGTCATATAGACCGTGCCCTTGTTGATACGGTCGCTCACGTCGGCGCGGCTGTAGACCTGGCCGCGGCGGCTGTGAACCGAGACGATGTCGCCGTTCTTGATGCCGCGCGCCTGGGCGTCCGCGGGATTCATGCGGACAAAGCCGGGCTCGTCGGCAAGCAATGCCAGCGTCTTGCAGTTGCCGGTCATCGAACGGCAGCTGTAGTGGCCGACCTCGCGGACGGTGCAAAGGATGAGCGGGTACTCATCGTCGGGAAGCTCGGAGGGCGCCTCCCAGTCGTGCGCCATCAGGTTGGCACGGCCGTCCTTGGTAGTGAACTTGCCGCCCGCGAACATGTCGGGGGTGCCATGGTCGTTCACATCGGTGCTCTTGACGGGCCACTGGGCGTAGCCGCCCTCGGGAGCCATCTTCTCGTAGGTCGCGCCCACAAAGTTGGGGCACAGGCTAATGCACTCGTTCCAGATCTGCTCGGTGTTGTCGTAGTGCATGGGATAGCCCATGCGCGTGGACAGGTCCGCGAAGATCTCCCAGTCGTGACGGCACTCGCCCTTGGGCGGAACAGCCGCGTCAAAGTGCTGGAAACTACGGTCGGATGCGGTAAAGACACCCTCGTGCTCGCCCCAAGAGGTAGCGGGCAGGATGACGTCGGCAAGCATGGTCGTCTGCGTCATAAAGATGTCCTGGCAAATGAACAGATCCAGCTCGGAGAACGTCTTGCGCATACCGGCCGAATCGGGCTCGGTCTGCACCGGGTCCTCGCCGTAGTTGTAGAAGCAATGCACCTTGCCCTCGTCGACCAGGTGACCCAGGTCGGTAAGCTTGTAGCCCTCCTCGAGCGGGAGCTTTTCCTCGGGCACGCCCCAAGCCTTGGCAAACTTGGCACGCACTGCCGGGTCGGTGACCTTCTGGTAGCCAGGGTACAGGTTAGGCAGCATGCCCATATCGCAGGAGCCCTGGACGTTGTTCTGACCGCGCACGGGCGCGAGGCCGGAATTGGGTTTGCCGATCTGGCCGGCAACGCAGGCGATGGAGGCGATGGTGTGCACCGTCTTCAGGTTCTGCTTCTGCTGGCATACGCCCATACCCCAGCCAATGATGGCAGAAGGCTTCGCCGTGGCGTACATCTCGGCAGCTTGGTGGATCAGCGCGGGCTCGACACCCGTGATGTCCTGTACGGATTCGGGAGTGTAGTTCTTGATGGTCTCCCACCACTCGTCAAAGCCGTTCGTGTGCTCGGCGACGAATTCCTTGTCGTAGAGGCCATCGTTGACCAGACAGTTGGCAAAGGCGTTGAGGAACGCAACATTGCAACCGTTCTTGATCGGAAGGTAGAGATCGGCGATACGCGCGGTTTCGATATGGCGCGGGTCGGCGACGATGATCTTGCAACCCTTTTCTTTGGCTCGCACGATACGCCTTGCGACGATGGGGTGCGAATCGGCAGGGTTATAGCCGAAGAGGAAAATGCAGCCCGCATCCTCCATACCGGGGATGGAGCATGACATGCAACCTGAACCAACCGTGTCCATCAGACCGAGGACAGTAGGGCCGTGTCAAGTACGGGCGCAGTTGTCCACGCTGTGGGTGCCGATGCACGCACGCGTAAACTTCTGCATGACGTAGTTCGCCTCATTGCCGCCGCCTCGCGAAGAGCCGGTGGTCATGACAGCGTTAGGACCATATTCGTCAATTATGGCCTGCATCTTAGATGCGGTGAAATCCAGCGCCTCGTCCCAGCTTACGCGCTCAAGATCCGCGCCCTTAGTGCGGCGGATCATCGGGTGCAGTACGCGAGGAGTCAAGATCTTGGTGTCGTTGATGAAGTCGTAGCCGCTCATGCCCTTAAGGCACAGCTCGCTCTGATTGGTGATGCCGTTGAGCGGTTCGGTGCCCACGACCTGGCCGTTTTGGACCAGGAGGTTAAACTGGCAACCGGCGCCGCAGTACGGGCAGATCACTTTATGCTTCTCCATGACACCCTCCTTCCTTTTTCTGCTACCGAATGCTCGGTACTTATTTGACAATAATTGGGCTTGTCGCCCCAACGCTTACGCCTCGTTTTCGATGGTGGCGCGGGCACGCTCGGCAGTCAGTTCTGCCAGGCGCTCCTCGTCTACCAGGGTGAGGCCCTTGGTCGGGCACGCCTCGGCACACGCCGGACCGCCGGGACGGTCCACGCACAGGTCGCACTTGAGCACGAAGCTCTTGGTCTGCGAACCCACGCGAACGTCGCCCATCAAGACCGGAACCTGCGTGGTCGCCACGCTCACGGCGCCAAAGGGGCATGCCATGACGCAGCTCTTGCAGCCGATGCAGTTGTCCTCGTTAACGCCGATACGATGGTTCTTTGGATCAAAGAACAAGGCGCCCGTAGGACAGGCCTTCGCGCACGGGGCATCCTCGCAGTGATGGCAAGCCACCGGTGCGGAGATCTCGTACGTACGCGTCACGCGCAGGCGCGGCGCGGCGATGTTGCCGGGGATGTCGTGCGCCTCGATGCACGCCGCCATACAGGTTTGGCACCCAATGCAGCGTGAGGAATCGGCTACGACTCGTTTATTGCCCATGTTGTTCACTCCCTCCTGAATCCCATGCCGGAGAAACCCTGTCGACGTTGCCCCGGACCGCCCGTGGTCCGGCATCGGCGTATCGAGTGCATGCGGCGAAACAGGCACTTCGATAGAATTCCTCCAACGATATACAGGTTAAATATACGCAGTTGCAGGTGGCAAACTTGAGCATAGGCCCTGCAATACGGGTGTATTGCAGGGGTTTTGGCAGGTTGGAATTATTCTCTAGAAGCTATAAAGGTGAGTGTATTACATGCGTACACCTCTGAGATTTTTACACGCTCTCATTTTGGATGTACTACGCTTGTATTCGTGTTAATGGTTATTTACTTGAGTAAAATAAAGTAATGGTTATAAGATTCTATGATGTCGGCACATGCCGCATTTGACCGACTATATTGCACGTTAGCTAAGGGAGGGCAGTGATGTCATCGACGCAAAAACGAGCCATCCTGCAGGTGCGCATTCGCGAAGAGGACAAACAGCATGCCGAGCGCCTCTACGACGCCATGGGCACATCGCTCGCCGAGGCTGTCCGCCTTTTTGTCGCGCAGAGCATTTTGATGTGCAAGCTTCCCTTTCAGCCGGTCGCCGCGCGCTCAAAGGACGGCACCGCCGCCTATGGATCGCTCAAAGCATATGGGGACCCCAATCGCCGCGCCGAGGAGCGCAATGCCTGGATTGAATACCTTGCCACGGAAAGCGACGATTCGATTTTGGGTCCCGAGGAAGTAGATATCCATGAGTAGCACCATCATCGACGAGACCGTCATCCTACGCTACCTGCTCAACGACGACGAAGTTCTGTCA
>URAQ01000213.1 GCA_900545875.1 uncultured Collinsella sp. | reverse complement strand
CTCCCGGGAACACCTCGCGCGCCCAAGCCACGACCGGAGCGCCGGCGATGCACCACGGATTGATGTTGTAATCCAGTCCACGGCGGAAAACTTTGCACTGCGTGTTCTTTGCCTTAGAAGCTGCAGCGGGCTTAGCGGGATCGATGCCCTTAAGGGCGGCGGGGTCCGCACCCTCGATAAAGATAAAGCAGGCACCGTCCTGGGCCAGGGAATCCAGCTGCAGGCGCTTCCACTCGGGCGTCTGCTCAAAATAGCTTTTCTCGACATGCTCGTACGTGAGCCTCGTCACGGCATCATCGGCCCAGATGACCGTCACGTGGCCGGCGCCGGCAGCATAGGCCTCCGCGACCACCACGCGCGCAAACGGCGCGCACTCAACCGGAGACTGAACGACGACTTCCTGGCCGGGCTTAACGTTTACGCCCTTGCGGACGACCAGGCGCGCATAGTTTTTAATCTTGGGCTCCAGGGACTTCATACCCTCCAGGGCCTCTTCGACCGTCAGGGCAGCTCGAATCATGTGCCACTCCATCTATCTATAGAACAGTAAAAGGGCGCGCCGCAAAAACGACGCGCCTTATATCTTAGCGATAAGTATGTATGCAAACGCTACTTCTTCTTGGAGTCCTTCTTGTCCTCCTCGGCAGCTGCGCGCTCGATAAGAGCGTTGAGCTTGTTCTCGGACATGCCCTCGGCCTGCGCGCGGTACATGTTGCGCAAGGGACGAATACGAGCGAAGTCGTAGATAAAGTCACCTAGGATGATGACATAGGACAAAACGATGCCGACCATCTGGACAGGGCTGGACACCATGCCAGCGGGAGCGAAGTACAGCGAGGCCCAAATTGCCACGACGAGCACCATGCCAATGGCGAGCACAATCCACCAGATGCGACGGCGCTTGGTGTAGTCCTCGTCCTGCTTGAGGAGGATATTCGACACCGTATAGATGCGGTCCTCCTTGGCGCGCTGCTTGGCCTTGCGGGCGCGCTTCTCCTCTTTAGAGAGGCCCTCGAGGTTCTCGCCCTTCTCGAGCTCTTTGCGGCGTGCCTTAGACGAAGCCGGCACGACGCGAACGGAGCTCGCTGCTTGGCGGGCGGGCTTAGCAGATGCGGCAGACTTGCGCGCAACCCCGGTAACTTCGTGGGATTGCGTGCGCTTGTTCGTGGCGCTACGGGTACTCACTTATGCGTTCTCCTTCATGCTTGTGAACTGGGAGCCCGTGATGATCTGGAAGGCCTCGCGATAGCGCTCGGACGTGCCATCGATGACCTCGGCGGGCAGGTGCGGGGTCTCCCCCGTCATATCCCAGTTGGCCTTGAGCCAATTGCGGACGAATTGCTTGTCGTAGCTAGGCTGGATCTTGCCCTCCTCGTAGCTGGCAGCAGGCCAGAAACGGCTGGAGTCGGGCGTGAGGCACTCGTCGATCAGCGTGACCTTGCCATCAATAACACCAAACTCGAACTTGGTGTCGGCAATGATGATGCCACGGGTCGCGGCGTACTCGGCGGCAGCCTTGTAGATCTTGAGGGAAAGGTCACGAATCTGCGTGGCGATGTCCTCGCCCACGATCTCGCAGCAACGCTCAAACGAGATGTTCTCGTCGTGGTCACCGATCTCGGCCTTCGTGGACGGCGTGAACAGCGGCTCAGGAAGCTTGGAAGCCTCGGTCAGGCCCTCAGGCAGCTGGATGCCGCAGACGGTGCCGTTCTCGTCGTAGGTCTTCTTGCCCGAACCGGTCAGATAGCCGCGGACGATGCACTCGATAGGAATCGTCTGGGCCTTCTTAACCAGCATGGCGCGGCCAGCGAGGTAGTCACGATACTCAGCAAACTCCTCGGGGAAATCCGCCGGGTCGATGGAAACGAGATGGTTGGGGACGATGTCGGCAAACTTATCGAACCAGAATGCCGAGATGCGATTGAGCACCTCTCCCTTAAACGGAATCTCGTCGGGAAGAATGAAGTCAAACGCAGAAATGCGGTCGGTGGCGACCATCAGCAGGTTTTCACCGGCATCGTAAATATCACGAACCTTGCCACGGGAATCCGGACGACGCTCCATCGTTGTCACGTGAGTCACTCCTTACCTAAATACGACAGAAATGCGGGTTCTTTCCCGCATGTTTTCGCAAACTCGGAGCGGCAGGGACGCGGCCCCTCCTTCACCGAATAGCGAAAAGCTAGTGTTCCATTGTAGTAGATGCCGCGTCTGCCGTGTGCTCGCGGGGCAGATGAATTGTAAAAGTCGTACCCTTTCCAAGCTCCGACTCCACGGATATGTAGCCATGGTGACGCTCGACGATCTGCTTGGTCACGGCGAGGCCAACGCCCAGGCCGCCGGCTTCGCGGGCGCGGCTGGCATCGGCGCGCCAAAATCGTCCGAAGATACGCGACAGATCGTCCTTGGCAATACCGATACCGGTATCAGAAACGGCAATGCTGACGTGCTTGCGGTCACTGAGCACCGACACCACGACCCAACCGCCCTCGGGGGTGTAGCGCATGGCGTTGCTCATGAGGTTGATAACACATTGCGTGATCATGTCGGGATCGGCCTCGACGACATCGTCGTGCCCTTGGGTTTCATCTGCAAAGCGAAGACGAAGGTCACGGTCGGCAAACAGACGCTCCTGGCCGTTCACAATCGATCGCACGAACGGAACCATGTCCACCGGTTCTAGATTGAGCGGAGCCGTGCTGTTTTCCATACGCGATAGGTCGAGCATCTGCTGCACCAGACGAGCCAAGCGACGCGTCTCGGAAGCAACGGTCTCCAAATGCTCATCGTCGGTGGGATACACGCCATCCTGCATGGCCTCGACCGTTGCGAGCATGGCCATAAGCGGCGTGCGAAGCTCGTGTGCAACGTCTGAGGTCAGGCGCTTCTCGTGTTTCATATCCTTCTCGAGAGAAGTGGCCATCTCATCGAAGGTCTCACCCAGCTGATCGATCTCGTCATCACCGCGCAGTCCCGTGCGAGCCGACAGGTCGCCGTCACGGATTTGCTTTGCGGTACTGGTGATGCGATGAATCGGCTTGGTGAGCATGCGCGACACGAGCGATCCGATAACGACCGAAATGCAAATTGCAACAACCGCGGCGAGGGCCATGGCGTTAAAGGTCTTCTCCCTAAACGCAGAGTCCGCCTTGGTGAGCAGAGCGTCGGAGCCGATGGCCCACAGCTTTACCTGTCCGACATGCTCGCCGGAAGACGTTACAATCTCGACGTTAGCAACGCTATCGGAGTCGGTTGGAGCAGACGAGACCGGACTATGCGATGCCCTCTTGCCGCTCGTGTCGTCGGTCGTAGCCTGGTTTTCGCGTACATCGGCGGTGGCGCTTGCCGAGGGCCAGGAATCGTCATAAACGATCACGCCCTTTTTATTGACGACCTGCATACCCAGATCGTCGGAAACCAAACTCGACGTTGCGACCGTGCGCAGTTCTCCCGCGGTCCAAGAGCCGTTTTCCTCATATGAGGTTGCCAACTTCTCGGCAGCGGAATTTGCGATTTCGACGATATTGGAGCGTGTGTAATCCGAAAAGACCGTGCCCCACACAACAGAGACAACGCCCACCAGCACCAATACCGTCATGAGCGATGTCAGAGCAAAAGCAAGTGCCATGCGCGAGGGATAGCTCATCGTTGGCCGTGAATCGGAACGAGG
>URAQ01000212.1 GCA_900545875.1 uncultured Collinsella sp. | reverse complement strand
GCAGCGGTCGAGCGCACAGGCGTTGAGCTTCTCGTTGTAGTACTGCGGCATGATCTCGCCCTCGCGCACGATGTTCTTAAGGCGCAGGTCGGCGGGATCCATGTGCAGCATGTCGGCGAGCTCGTTGACGGCACTCTCCACGGCAAACTGGCCCTGGGTGGCACCGTAGCCGCGATACGCACCGCCGCGGTTGGTATTGGTGTAGACGGCGTCCCAGCTAAAGCGGCTCGCCTTCACGTGGTTGTAGATGGGCAGGCTCTTGTGGCCCGAAAGGCCGATCGTCGTGGTGGCATGCTCGCCATACGCACCAGCGTTGGACAGCGTATGCAGGTCGATGGCCGTGATGGTGCCGTCGTTCATGGCGCCCAGCTTAACAGTCATCTGCATCTGATGGCGCGAGTTGCCCGCGGTGATGGTCTCCTCGCGGGTATAGCAGCAGTAGCTCGGACGGCCGGTCTGCTGCGTCACAAACGCCACGAAGATCTCGCAGCAGCCCGTCTGCTTGGAGCCAAAGCCGCCGCCGATGCGCGGCTTAATGACCTGTACCTGCGACTGCGGGATATCGAGCGACTGTGCGACCATGCGGCGCACGTGGAAGGGCACCTGCGTGGAGGTGGTCACCGAGATACGCCCGAACGCGTCGGTCGTCGCGAAGGCGCGGAAGGTCTCCATGGGCGCGGTCTGCGTGGCCTGGCTGGTGTAGGTGCGGGTGAAGACGATGTCGCTCTGGGCGAAGGCCTCGTCCAAGTCGCCAAAGTCGCTGGTACCGCTGCATACCAAGTTGCGCGGGACGTCGCCGCCCTGCGGGAACATAAAGGTCACGTCGCCCTCGGGGTGGACCACGATGTCATTATCAAGCGCCTGGGTAAAGTCGAGCAGGGGCTCGAGTACCTCGTAGTCGACCTTGATGAGCTTGAGCGCCTTGTCGGCAGCCTCCTCGGTCTCGGCGGCGACGATCGCCACCTCTTCGTTTTGGTAACGGACGAGGTTCTCGAGGATCAAGCGGTCGTAGGGACTCGGCTGCGGATAGCTCTGGCCGGCGATGGTAAAGCGGCGCTGGGGCACGTCCTCGTAGGTGTAGACGCCCACCACGCCGGGCACCTTCAGAGCGCGCGACGTATCGATGGAGCGGATCTTGGCGCGGGCATAGGGGCTGCGCTTGAGTTTGACGATGAGCGCGCCGGCGGGCACCATGTCGCCCGTGTAGACGGGACGACCCTCGAGCAGAGCCTTCGAATCCTTCTTGGGCTGCTTGTGAGTGATCTGCTTGTACGCGACACCATCGGAGCTGGTGTTATTGACCGGCAGCTCGGGCATCTCGAAACCCACCTGCACGCCGGACTCGTTGAGAAAACGGACGATGGCGCGCAGCTGGCTCTCGTAGCCGCTGCAACGGCAGAGGTTGCCGGCAAGCTGGCGCGAGAGTTCCTCGCGCGTGGCGACGAGGCTTGGGTCCTCCTTGGCGGCGCGGGCAAGCGCCAGCACGTTCATGATGAGGCCGGGGGCGCAAAAACCGCACTGCTCGGCGCCTTCGGCAGCCATCGCGCGGGCCAGTGCCTCGGATTCGGCCTTAAGGCCCTCGAGCGTGGTGATGGTATGGCCCTCAACACGGGCGGCGGGAACCGAGCAGCTCAGCACCGGGTCGCCGTCAAGCCACACCGTACACAGGCCGCAGTTGGTGGTTTCACAGGCACAGCGCACCGACGCGCAACCCTGCTCGCGCAGCAGCGCAAAGAGCATGGTGTCGGGGGCAATCTGAACCTTGACCTTGCGGCCGTTGAGCGTAAAGGAAAGATCGATGAGTTTGGCAGCCATTAGCGCACCTCGCTAGAATCGACGCCGGGCACGCGGCGGCAGGAATACTCGTCCGTGGCGAACTTAGGAATCTGCACGCCCTCGAGCTCGCGGGCAAGCGTGGCCGAAAGCTCGATGCCGGCGGCGCGACGCACGGCCTGAATCGCCAGCGGGGCCGAGATGCGGCGGCGGTAGTCGGCCGAGCCCCACAGATTGGTGCCGTAGCTCAACGCGCGCACGGATGCGGCCAGGGCGCGAAGCTCGTCCTCGGAAGGCTGCTCGCCGGTAAGGCCGCACGCCTCGCCCTGCAGCAGGGTCGCGCGCAGCGGGCGGGCGCCCACGGTGACATGCCAGCTGTTGTCCCACCAGGCAGCGGTGACGTTCAGCGAGGGGAAGTCGGTCGCGGCCTTGCGAACGGCCTCGTAGCTCGCACGGTAATCGTGCTTGACGACCACGACGTGCTCGATCACGTCGCGTACGTAGCCCATGTCCACGAACTCGGCGAGCGGCACGCGACCGGCGCCCGTCAGCTCAACATAGGAATCGAGCGCGAGGAAGGCGGAGAGAACGTCCGAGAAGCCAAAGCGGCCGTAGATGCTGCCGCCCACCGTGGCGGTATTGCGCAGCTGCACGCCCACGATGTCGTGGACGGCAAACTCAAAGACGTTGTTGACAAGCGCGTTGAGCCCGGCATGACGCTCGAGCTGGCGCAGGGTGCACATGGCACCGATGCGAAACTCGGTCTCGGTCTCCTCGATCTGATCGAGTCCGCAGGCCGAAAGGTCAATCGCCGTCGCCACACGACGCGAACCCAGGCGCATCCAGATGCCGCCGCCCACAATCTTGTTGTTGCAGTTCTTCTGCAAGAGCTCATAGGCTTCGGCCGCGTTTCCAACACGGACGTAGGTACCGAACTTGAGCACGCTCTCCCCCATCTCTTCACTTGTCCAGTACCTTTAAGTGTACCAAACGAGGGCGCACAGCTCGTGTCGGGACAAAATGAACCGTTTTCCTCCGCCGCATGCGGACCAAAAAGGCTCCCAGCCAAGATGACTGGGAGCCTTCTGCGATGCTATATCGAGCGAAGATTTAGCAGACGCCCTGGGCGAGCATGGCATCGGCGACCTTCAGGAAGCCGGCGATGTTGGCGCCCATGACGAAGTTGCCCTCCTCGCCGTACTCCTTGGCGGTGTCGTCCACGTTGTGGAACATGCCGCGCATGAGCTGCTCGAGCTTGCCGTCGACCTCCTCGAAGGTCCAGGACAGGTGCTCGGCGTTCTGGCTCATCTCCAGGCCGGACACGAGCACGCCGCCGGCGTTGGCAGCCTTACCGGGCATAAAGGCGACGCCGTTCTCCTGGAAGTAGGTCGTGGCCTCGATGGTCGTAGGCATGTTCGCGCCCTCGCCGACCACCTTGCAGCCGTTGGCGACGAGCGCCTGGGCGTCCTCGAGCAGCAGCGTGTTCTCGCGAGCGCAGGGCAGCGCGATGTCGCAGGGCAGCTGCCACACGCCGCGGCCGTCGCCCTCGTGCCACGTGGCATTAGGCTTCTCGTCGACGTACATAGCGAGCGTAACGCCCTTGTCGTGGCCGGAGCGCTTCTTGTTGTAGACATGCTCGAGCACGGTGTAGTCGATGCCGTCGGGATCCTCGACCCAGCCATGGGTGTCGGAGCAGGCCAGGACCTTGCCGCCGAGCTGGGCGACCTTCTGAACCGCGTAGATGGCGACGTTACCGGAGCCGTGAACGACGACGTTCTTGCCCTCGAAGGAATCGCCGCGGCTCTTGAGGTACTCGTCCACAAAGTAGGCCAGGCCGTAGCCGGTGGCCTCGGTACGGGCGAGCGAGCCGCCAAAAGAGAGGCCCTTGCCGGTAAGGAC
>URAQ01000211.1 GCA_900545875.1 uncultured Collinsella sp. | reverse complement strand
TGGGGACGCCGTCGGCGATGCCCTTGGCAAGACTCATGATGTCAGGCTCCACGCCATAGGTCTGGAATGCAAACGGCTTGCCGGAGCGGAAGATGCCACACTGGACCTCGTCGGCGATAAGAACGGCGCCCACCTCGTGCGCCAAGTCGCGCGCAGCCGCCATAAACTCCTCGGTCATGGGATGCACGCCGCTCTCGCCCTGGATCGGCTCGAGCATCACGGCGCAAATCTCGCTTCCGAGCTGCTTAAAGATTGCGCGCAGTTCATCGACATCGTTGGGCGTGCAGGCCACAAAGCCGCCCGGCAGCGGACGAAAACTGTCCTGCAGCCAATCCTGCATGGTCGCCGCAATGGTCTCGAGCGTACGACCGTGGAAACCGCCGCGCATGCACACGATGGTGTTGCCACCGTTGCCGGCACGCTTGGCGTACAGGCGCGCGAGCTTCATCGAGCCCTCGTTGGCCTCGGCACCGGAGTTGGCAAAGAACGTCTCCCACACCTGCTCGCCCGCAGCCGGAACGCCAAGCGCCGCCGCCGTAGTCTCGTCGCCGGCGGCAATCGCGTCGGCAAGCACGCACGCGCCATCCACATCGTCGTTAGCGAGCTTGGACAGTAGCGCCGCGACCTGGCCACGCTGCTCGATGTAGAAATAGTTGGAGACATGCAAGAGCTTTTTGGTCTGCGTCTCGAGCGCCGACAGCACTGCCGCATTGCCGTGGCCTAGGCTGCATACGCCAATACCTGCAAGAAAATCGAGATACTCACGGCCATCGTCACCGATGAGCTTCATACCGTGACCCTCGACAAATTCGACCGGAGAGCGACCAAAGGTGTGCATAACATAATGGGATTCGAGCGATTGTTGAGCTGCAAGTGACATGGGATACCTTTCGTTAAGCGCCAGGAAGCGCAAACTGCAAGCGTAATGGCGTGGCGATTTAAAACCGACTAGACCGTTTGAAGCTTCTCGACCTCGTCGAGGTTCTCGGTCAGGCGCGCCGCAAACGTCGAAAGCGGGTGCGGATGCGTATCGAACTCGTAAGCCGTCTCGGTGGAGTGGATCACGGTACCGACGCCAGCATCGGTCAGCAGCTCCAGCAGCAGCGAGTGCGGCGTCGTGCCGTTGATGATGTGGGCTCGGAACACGCCAGCGGTAAGCGCATCGACGGCGGCGCGAAGCTTGGGGATCATGCCCTTGTCGACCTCGCCGCCGTAGAGCATCTCATTGACCTCGTCGAGCGTCAGGTTGGAGATGAGCGAATCCTTATTGCTAAAGTCCTTGTACAGGCCGTCGACATCGGTCAAAAAAATCGCCTTGTGCGCATGAAGCGCCGCCGCAACGGCGCCGGCGGCGGTATCGGCGTTGATGTTGAAGAAGCCACCGTCCTCCCCCGCTGCGACCGTGGCGATAACGGGAATGTACTCGCTATCGAGCAAACGCTCGATATAGTCGGTGTTGACGTGCGTAACCTTGCCTACGCGGCCGAGCTCTGGGTCGAGCGGCTCGGCGATAAGGGTACCGGCGTCGCTGCCGGACACGCCCACGGCCAGGTTGCCGTGGTGGTTGAGCGCCGCGACCAGCTCCTGATTGACCTTGCCGCCCAGCACCTCGCGCACGATATCCATGGTGGCAGGCGTAGTCACGCGCTGGCCGTTCTTAAACTCGACGGGAATGTCGTAGTGGCTGAGAGCCTCGTTGATGGCCTTGCCGCCACCGTGCACGATAACAGGGCGCATGCCGATAATCTTAAGCAGGACGATGTCGCTCATCACGTCACGACGCAGCTGCTCGTCGACCATGGCGGCACCGCCGTACTTGATAACGACCGTCTTACCGGTCAGGTTCTTAATCCACGGCAGCGCCTCGAACAGCAGCTGCGCGGTAACTTCGTTGGATTCGCTCGAGCGACAATCGCGTGCGAACTTCATAGTCTGCCTCGTCTTTCGTGTAGCTATCGCGCCGTACCTCGTTGCCCGCGATTGCAGCGGGACGCACGGCACATCCGGAGTCTAGGAACGGTAGTCGCCGTTAATGGAGATGTACTCGTGCGTGAGGTCGCAGGTCCACACGGTCGTTGCCGCGGCGCCCGCGCCCAGGTCGGCCGAGATCACGATCTCGGGCGCCTCAAAGCGACGCAGGGCCTCGTCCTCGTCAAAGGGAACGGTCAGGCCATCACGGCAGACGGGCATACCCATCATGTCGATGGACACATCTTCTTGGTTAAACTGCACGCCGCACTTGCCGAGCGCCATGGCAACGCGGCCCCAGTTGCAGTCGTGGCCGGCGATGCAGGTCTTGACGAGCGGCGAGTTGGCGACGGCGCGGGCGGCGATATCGGCCTCCTCGTCGTCCACGGCGCCGGTGACGTTAACCGTCACGAGCTTGGATGCGCCCTCGCCGTCGGCGGCGATGTTGCGCGCCAGGCTCTCGCACACCTCATGCACGGCAAAGGCCAGCTCGTCGAAGGCGTCAGAGTCCTCGACAATAGGCTCGGCATCTGCGGCTGCGCCGGAAGCAAGCATGATGCAGGTGTCGTTAGTCGAGGTGTCGGAGTCGACCGTTACCTTATTAAAGGTCTGCTTGACGGTGGAGAGCAACAGGGCGTGGAGCGCCGCCGGCTCGACGGGGGCATCGGTAGTAATGACCGCGATCATGGTGGCCATATTGGGCATGATCATGCCCGAGCCCTTGCACATGCCGCCCACCGTATAGGCATTGCCTGCGTGCCCCGCGGCCTCGCTGCGGTAACACACGGCATACTCCTTGGAGTGCGTGTCGGTCGTCATGATAGCGCGGGCGGCATCGGCGCCACCGTAGGCGGAGAGCGCCTCGTAGGCGGCAGGAACGGCAGTCTCAAACGTGTCAATCGGCAGAATCTGACCAATTACGCCCGTGGAGGCGACCAGAATCTGCTGGGGCTCACAGCCGATGACCTGCGAGGCGATGTTGCAGGTCTCGCGCGCGCAGGCAAGACCGGTCTCGCCCGTGGCGGCGTTGGCATTGCCAGAGTTGACCGAAACGCCGGCAATGACGCCGTAGCCCTTGTCGGCGCCGCCCAGGTTGGCACGGCTCACCTGCACGGGCGCCGCACAAAAGCGGTTAGTCGTAAACACGCCGGCCCCGGGACAGGGTTTATCGGGCACGACGAGCGCGTAATCCAGGCGCTCGGGATTCTTGCGGAATCCGGCATGAATACCCGCGGCCTTAAAGCCGGCCGCTGCCGTAACGCCACCCTCGACGGCGCGAATCTTGATATCGAGCTGCTCTATATTCATCGTCCCTACGACTCCTTATATCAAATAAAAAAGCGGGCATCGGCTGGCACGCCATACCGGTCGCAACTACTAGACCAGCTTAAAAGTGGCGCCCAACTCGATACCCGACTACTAAATCGATAACAATCGAATGTGCTACACCGGGCACGCCACTGTGGGCAAGCCTCGTCGTTCGTCAAAACCAAAGACGATGTTGGCGCACTGGACCGCCTGGCCTGCTGCACCCTTACACAGATTGTCGATGGTGCCCGTAGCCACCAGAACGCCCGCGCGCTTGTTGAGCGCGAGGCCAATCTGGGCGGCATTGGTGCCGACGACCGAAGCCGTCTTGGGCTGCTGGCCGGCATCGAGTACGCGCACGAAGGTTCGACCGGCGTAGAACTGCTTGTAATGGTCGACAACGTCCTCAAGGGTCAGCGTGTCGATAGCCTGCGGCGCGAGCGGCAGCGTCACCG
>URAQ01000210.1 GCA_900545875.1 uncultured Collinsella sp. | reverse complement strand
CGAGCCGCGTGGCCGTGGTGCCCGGCGTTCGAGCCGCGCTCTTTGCGCTGCAGAAGAACGCCGCCCGCCTGCCCGGTCTCGTCGCCGACGGCAGGGACATGGGCACGGTGGTCTTCCCCGAGGCTCCGCTCAAGGTCTTCATGACCGCAACGGCCAGGGTCCGCGCCGAGCGCAGGTACTGCCAGCTGCTCGAACGTGGCGAAACGGCCGACCTCGAGGCGCTTACTGCCGATCTTGAGGAGCGCGACCGTCGCGACAGCCAGAGGGCCACGGCGCCTCTGAAGCCCGCCGAGGACGCACGCCTTCTCGACACGTCCTGCATGGGCATCGAGGAAGTCGTAAAAAAAGTCCTCGAGTGGTGGGACGAGACCAAAAAGTTGTCGTAGAATAAGCGTTCATTTTTTTTCCGCAGGTCGCCCGAAGGGGCGTCTTGCATTTTCATCAACTCCGCCCAAGGCCTTCTGCTGCGGGTGTGTATCTTTATTTCAAACAATGACCAACGAAACCAACAAGCCCGAATCCTTCGCTGAGCTTTTTGCCGAAAGCCTCGCTCACCAGGAAATGCGTCAGGGTGAAGTCATCACCGCTGAAGTCGTCCGCGTCGACTACAACTTCGTCGTCGTCAACGCCGGCCTCAAGAGCGAAGCCTATGTGCCCATCGAAGAGTTCAAGGATGACCGTGGTGAAGTGACCGTCCAGCCGGGCGACTTCATCTCCGTCGCCATCGAATCCGTCGAAAACGGCTACGGCGACACGATCCTCAGCCGCGACAAGGCCAAGCGCCTCGCCGCCTGGATGAACCTCGAACAGGCTCTCGAATCCGGTGAACTCGTCACCGGTACGGTCACGGGCAAGGTCAAGGGCGGTCTCACCGTCATGACCAACGGCATCCGCGCCTTCCTCCCGGGCTCCCTCGTGGACACCCGTCCGGTCAAGGACACGACGCCGTACGAAGGCAAGACCTTCGAATTCAAGGTTATCAAGCTCGACCGCAAGCGCAACAACGTCGTGGTTTCCCGCCGTGCCGTCGTTGAAGCCAACATGGGCGAAGAACGCGCCAAGCTCCTCGAAACGCTCAAGGAAGGCGCCATCGTCAAGGGCATCGTCAAGAACATCACCGACTACGGCGCCTTCGTCGACCTCGGTGGTATCGACGGCCTCATCCACATTTCCGAGCTCTCCTGGAACCACGTCAACCATCCTTCCGAGGTTGTCAAGGTCGGCCAGGAGGTCGAGGTCGAGGTTCTCGACGTCGATCTCAACCGCGAGCGCATCTCCCTGGGTCTCAAGCAGACCACCGAGGATCCGTGGCGCGCACTGGTCAAGAAGTACCCCGTCGGCGCTATCGTCGAGGGCACTGTGACCAAGCTTGTCCCGTTCGGCGCTTTCGTCGATCTGGGCGAGGGCATCGAGGGCCTGGTGCACATCTCCGAGATGGCCAACAAGCACGTCGATCAGCCTTCTCAGGTCACCCACGTGGGCGACAAGGTTCAGGTCAAGGTCATGGAGATCGACCTCGACCGTCGTCGTATCTCCCTGTCCATGAAGTCCGCTGCTGAGACTCTGGGCGTCGAGATCGAGGTTACCCCGCTGCCTTCCGAGAAGAAGGACGAGGAGACCGACGCCGAGTAAATCGGTTTGACGATCACTTGTTTTAAGGGATCCGTCCGCAATGGACGGGTCCCTTTTTTGCATTTGCTGCTGAGGTGCGCGATGCTGCCCGGGCTGTCCACAGGCTATTGGGTTGTCAGTGCATGAAAAATGCCGACATCCCGCCTCGGGGAGGAGGCGGGAACACACCGAGTAGACGGAGGGGTGTGGAGCGCGGTCGCGTCTCGACTGACGACGTTGCCCATCGACAGGACCATTGTAGCGCATGGCGGTTCTTGGTTTATCGTGTCGAGCGTTTGCGTTGTGCCATTGCCTGCGGCAACGGTGTGTTACACTCTTGCACTGCTGAGTGGGCCAGACGGTCGCGCGATGTGCTGCTTGCAGCACGCGTGAGGAAAGTCCGGGCTCCAGAGGGCGGGATGCCGGCTAACGGCCGGGCGGAGTGATCCGACGGAAAGCGCCGCAGAAAAGAAGACTCCCACCTGCGCCGCAAGGCGTAAAGGGAAAAGCTGAAACGGTGGTGTAAGAGACCACCAGCGTCGTGGTAACACGGCGGCTTGGCAAGCCCCATCCGGAGCAAGCGCGAATAGGAACGCTATGGGCCGGCCCGGTCCGCGTTCGGGTAGCGTGCGTGGAACTGCACGGTAACGTGCAGACAAGATAAATGACCGTTCACGACAGAACCCGGCTTATCGGCCCACTCAGCACTTTGTTGACGCTGCGAACCCGTCAGCGCGGCAATCTGCCTTTCAAGCCTTCGGGCATGACCATAAGGTCAATGCCCTTGTCTTTCAAGGCACCTTGCTCGCGCTGACGGGTTCTCGCTGTTGGTGACGGTATCATTGGCGTTTCCGTTCTTGTTGGCGAGGTCAACGGTGCTGTCTTTGCCGTATTATTGATGCTGTTTGTTGCTGCGCTTTATTTTGTTGAGGGGCTTTGTTGGACAGCTATTTTACTCTGCAATCGAATATTGAGGTTTCGGGCGAATTTGTGGACCGCAAGAGCCGGTTTATTGCCCAGCTGGTCCATATTGAGTCCGAGGATGAGGCGAATGCCTTTATCGAGACCGTTCGCAAACGTCATTACGACGCTCGACACAATGTTCCCGCGTGGATTTTGGTCGATGGACGCGAGCGTCAAAGCGATGACGGTGAGCCGAGCCGCACGAGCGGTATGCCGACGCTCGAGGTGTTGCGCGGCGCGGGGCTCAAAAATGTTTGCTGCGTAGTGACGCGCTATTTTGGTGGCACGCTGTTGGGGCCTGGTGGCTTGGTACGCGCCTATACCGCGGCGACGCAAGCGGCGGTGGCCGCGGCTCGGGAGGCCGGGCAGATCGTCGAGATGACGAGCGTCGTGCCTGTTAACGTGCATGTGGCCTATCCGCAGTATGAGCAGGTGCTTCGCTTGGCGCAGGATTCGGGTGCCAAGGTTTCGGATACCGATTACGCGGATGCCGTGACACTTCACTTGGTGTTTAAGGCGGGGGAGCAGGAGTCTTTTTGCGCCAGGATGCGCGAGCTTATGGCGGGGCGCGAGGAGATCGAGGTCGGTGCTCCCGTATTTGCCGAGTTCTAACGGCGACGGCCGGCGTGCTTTTGGATGGATCCCAAGCGCGCCGGCCGTCGTTTTTCTGTGCTGCCGTTTACTCGGCGAGCTGCTTTAGTACATCACAGGCGATTTCGACGGCATCGTCGATGCAGCCGGGGCAGCTGCGAAGCGGACCCTTGTCCGATCCGATGCCCTTGAGCGTGCCGCAGACGGTCGTCGTGTTCTTCTCGCCAAAACGCTTGGCAATCTCGCGCGACAGCTTGTAGGTCTGGCCTTTGGTCTTGGGGTTCTCCATGCCGTCGCTCATTACAAAGCCCATGATGGCAACAGCGCCCGAGATGGCGCCGCAGGTCTCGGTCATGCCGCCCATGCCCGCTCCAAAGCCCTCGGCGAGTGCGAAGGCGGTGTGGTCATCGAGTCCGAGTTTCGGCGCCATCGCGCAGATCACGGATTGCGCGCAGTTGAACCCTTGGGCATGATAGTCGGCTGCCGCCGCCTTGAGCGCTTCGCGGTCGAGCGAGATTTCATCTTTGTTGATTGCCATAGTTCTTCCTTTTCGATTGCTCTGAACGGTATACCATTTTACC
>URAQ01000209.1 GCA_900545875.1 uncultured Collinsella sp. | reverse complement strand
GGGACAGTGCGGGGTGCCCACACGGGCGAACAGCAGGCGCAGATAGTCATAAATCTCGGTTACGGTGCCAACCGTCGAGCGAGGGTTTTTAGACGTCGTCTTTTGGTCGATCGACACTGCCGGCGAAAGGCCGTCGATTGAATCCAAGTCGGGTTTGTCCATCTGGCCCAAGAACTGGCGCGCATAGCTCGAAAGACTCTCGACGTATCGACGCTGGCCCTCGGCATAGATAGTGTCAAATGCCAGCGAACTCTTGCCCGAGCCAGAAAGACCGGTAATGACCACGAGTTGGTCACGCGGAATGGAAACATCGATATCACGGAGGTTGTGCTCACGAGCGCCGCGAATAACGATAGAAGAATCAGACATGGAAGCTCCTTGCCTCCTATTGCATCGAATCATACTGTCGATGAGTTTAGCGCACTTGACGCGCACAGATGTTCGTAATACAAGATTCGCAGACCTTTAGCTTTGCGTATCGGGCACTTTGTTTCTCGAAATGCCGTGGAAAGGTTACAGTAATCTAATACTGAACTTAATTTGCCGTAACAGAGGAACGTCCATGACCGAAGATATCCCCCTTGAAATCACTTCGAGCGACATGGCCAATCTGCCCATATTCATCGCCGTCCTTATCGTGGCCATCGTCGTGGTGCGCGTATATTTTTCAATCAAACACAATGAAAAGCCGCCCATTGCCCGCGTCTTTTGGTGCGCGACGCTCCTCATCCCGCTCGGCATGGTAGCTGCATGGATTACGAATCAATTGCTCGTAAATGAGGACAATTCCCTATGGGTCCTTTCTTATTCGGCGCTCGGTGCTACCGCCGTCATACTTCTTGTCGAGCCCTTGGTTTCGGGACTTATCGACCAAACCGATCTTGCGACGGGAACGGTTGCCTGTATTTGCCGTGACATCCTTGTCATCGCCGCTGTTTCAGCGCTCTCGTTCGTTTCACTCGAAATTGCCTGTAACGAAACGTTCTATCGCATTCCCGCCAACTCATTCGGGTTTTCCGTCGGGCTGCTCGCGACGGTTCTGCTCTCCCTTTATTTGCTGGGACAGCGTCATGGAGGCGTCATGGCCCTCGTGCCCGTCGCCTGTTGCATCCTTGGCATTGCCGAGCACTTCGTCATAACGTTTAAAGGCGAGGCCATCCTGCCAAGCGATATCTTGGCCCTTGGCACCGCAATGGAAGTGAGCGAGGGATACGAGTTTACCTTTACCGCCGGAATCGTAACCTCTCTAGCCCTGCTGGAGATTTCCCTAGGGCTTCTTTCGCTTATCCGACCGAGAAAGCTCCGTACGCCCACCCATGTCTTCCCCGCAATCGCCGCTAACCTCTGCGCTTTTCTGCTAGTGACCGTTGTGGAGCTCTCGGGCTTTTCCAGCATCGACTTGGAGCAGGCGCTGGATTTTGGATTTGACCGTTGGCAGCCCATCACCACATATACGTCTCAGGGTTTTATCACTTCGTTCACCGAAATGGTCAACGAGTTGCCCATTGAGAAGCCCGAAGGCTATACGCCCGATGAGGCGCAGAGCATCGAGCAGGAGCTCGCCGCCGCCTACGACAGCACGTATGGCTCGAGCGAGCAGCGCGCGGCGGCCGTTGCCCAGTTCAATGAAATCAAGCCGACGATTGTTGCCGTCATGAACGAGAGTTTTAGCGACCTTTCGTGCTTTGAGCAGCTCCAGGCGGCCGGGTACACCGGCCCCGCATTCTACAACTCGCTTCCCGACACACTTGTTCGCGGCACCATGCTCGCTTCGGTCACCGGTGGCGGAACGGCAAACTCCGAATTCGAATTTTTGACCGGAGCGACAACGGCCTTTGTCGGATTAGGCAAGATCCCCTATCAGCTGTATCAGATGAATGGCGTCAACAGCCTGGCAAAGGACCTTAAAGAGCTTGGGTATACCGCTACCGCTATGCACCCGCAAAACCCCGTCAACTACCATCGAGATAAGATCTATCAGCAGCTGGGCTTTGGAGACTTTCTTTCAATCGGCGATTTCGAAGGTGCGCCCTGTTACCATGCCGGCGTATGCGACTACGCCACCTACGACAAGATACTCGACCTGCTTAGAACCGACGAAGCGCCGCAGTTCATCTTTGACGTCACGATGCAAAATCACGGCGGCTACGACTATGGCACCGTTCCCGCCGAAGAGCTGACAAACTATTGGGTCGAGGGAGCCAGCGAGGGTGCCAATAGCGCGCTCAACACCTATCTCACCTGCATCAACGCATCCGACCGGGACCTCGAGTACTTTATCAACGAGCTCCGCAATATCGGCAGACCGGTTGTTCTTGTCTTTTTTGGCGACCATCAGCCGAGCGCCGCAACGACTCTCAACGACGAGCTGTACCCTCAGGAAGATACGGCAAGCCACGCTTTCCGTGTCTATCAGTCAACCTATTTCGTCTGGGCTAACTATGAAATCGCCGGCAATACCGAGCTCAACGTCTACGACACCGTCGGGGCAAACGAGATTGCAGCCATTACCCTTAATAAGATCGGCGCCCCGCTCACCGACTATCAAAAGGCCCTGCTTGCAACAAGGTCAGATGTGCCCACCATCAATGTCGCCGGCTACCTTGGTGCCGACGGGCTGCGCTACGACTTGGAATCTGAAGACAGCCCATACGCCTCGACGATCGACAAGCTGCAGCGCATGCAATACCTCGAGTTCGCCAGCAAAGTTCAGTAAGCCCGCCCATTCGCTTGGACCCATCGTATTGCAAGCACGCTCGGCCCAAATGCATCGCAAATGACTCCCGCTCGCAAACGAGGGTACAATGACGCTCGTGTCACATCACGGGGCTCCGGCCCCAACATATACAAAGGAGTCATACATGGGTTGCGAGCACGCACAGGCCGCCGGCGGACAAACGCCGCCGTCGCAATTTGAGGAGAACACGCTGTCCGAGGTCAAACGCGTCATCGCCGTGCTTTCCGGCAAGGGCGGTGTCGGCAAGTCGTTTGTCACCGGTGCCATCGCCACCGAGCTTGCCCGTCACGGCCACAAGGTCGGCGTCCTCGATGCCGACATCACCGGTCCCTCTATCCCCAAGATGTTCGGCATGAGCGGACGCCACGTCCATGCCCTTGGCAACCTCATGCTGCCCGAAATCTCCGAGCACGGCGTCAAGGTCATGAGCTCCAACCTTCTGCTCCAAAACGAGACCGACCCCGTCCTTTGGCGCGGTCCGGTCATCGCAGGCGCCATTAGGCAGTTCTGGAGCGAGACCTCGTGGGGCCCCATCGACTACCTGCTGGTCGACATGCCTCCGGGAACAGGCGACGTCGCTCTCACCGTCTTCCAGTCACTGCCCGTCGACGGCATCGTCATCGTCACGAGCCCGCAGGATCTGGTCTCGATGATCGTCGCCAAGGCGGTCAACATGGCCGAGAAGATGAACGTCCCCATTCTGGGCATTGTCGAGAACATGAGCTATATTGAGTGTCCCGACTGCGGCAAGAAGATCGAGGTCTTTGGCAAGAGCAAGCTCCCCGAGGTCGCAGAGCGCTATAACCTCGACATCTTGGGCCAGCTTCCCATTAATCCGGCACTCGCCGAGGCCTGCGATAAGGGCGAGGTCGAGACCGCACTGCCCGATGGCATGTTGCCCAAGGCAGTCTCTGCCGTCGAGGCCATTACCCCGCACGAGACCGACGAGGCCTAAGTGAACACGAGCGCCTTCTATGACGTCCTGGTAATCGGCGGCGGGGCTTCGGGCCTCGCCTCCGC
>URAQ01000208.1 GCA_900545875.1 uncultured Collinsella sp. | reverse complement strand
GCAACTCCGACGCAATCATCTGCCTGGACCACGGCCGCATCATCGAGCGCGGCAACCACGACGAGCTGATCGCCAAGCGCGGATATTACTACCAGCTCTATACCGGAGCGTTTGAACTGGAGTAGTTCGGCCCGCCGAGATGGCCGATTTGCCGCTCATTTGTCGGGCATGACCCTAAGGTCAATGCCCTCCTCTTTCGGGGCAAATCGACTCATCTCAACGACCCAAACACAATGCTTCGCAACGAATAAAGCCTCCGCAGCACACACGAGCTGCGGAGGCTTTTCTATACCTTCTGTTACAGGCTTACCGTTCCTCGTGTTGCGGCCCGGCTGCCTCGGCTGTCTTTACGCGGTTCTTGTCGATGTACATGTTTTTGTCGGCCTGAGAAAAGAGCTCACGCATCGTAGGCGGTTCATCAAAATCACTGGAAAGCGCGTAGCCCACCGCATAGCTGATAGGCATGTCGGGATGAGCCTCGGAATGCTCGTTCACGTTCGCACGAACCCGAGCGAGACAGGACTCCACGGCAGCTCGATCGGCATCCCGCAGCACCGCGATAAACTCATCGCCGCCGTCGCGACCCACAAAGCACGTCTCCGACGCCACACTTCCCAGTTGTTGGGCAAAAGAGCGAATGTATTCATCGCCCTTCTCATGGCCGAAGTTGTTATTGACCATATGCAGATTGTTAAGGTCGAAGACGCACACCGCAACGGGCTCCTCCGCGGAGACAGGCTGCTCCTGCCCCAAAATCTCCTCGCACTTGTTCTTATTGGGCAGTCCCGTGGCTTCGTCGAGATAGACTTTGCTCTGCAGCTCGCGATTGAGCGCGGCAGTTCGCACCGCGCGAACAAGTTCGACCGCAAAGGTCGCCACCAAGCCCACGATGTCGATGATCACCAAGCCCTCGAGATAGTTGAGCGCCGACGCCTTCTCCTGAGAGTAGTCCTCTGCGAGTCGCGTAGCATCGTCGCAAATGCCAAAGAACTCCTCGCTCATGGAGATGATGTCGGTGTTCCCGTAACCGACTTCGCGCACGCGGATGATCTCGGCGCAAAGCTCATCAAAATAATCTGCAAGCTCGGTCATTTTTGCCTGATACTCATCGTCGTCGAGACGGACGAGGTTGAGGTCGTCACTTCCGTAACGCAAACCGTTGATGTATGAATCCACGGCTTTGAGCAGGTCATCTTGAGGCTGGCCCGCATCCTCGAGCTTAACGATTCGCTGCGTGGTACCGCGCACCAGACCGGCGTAGTTGACCACACGCGCCGTGCCCTGGATATCGGAGACGAGCAGCATAACATTGATGAAGAAGAAGATGAGAACTGCCGTGAGCACCATCATGAGCAGGCGCACCGCCTGGCCGGCCTTCTTGGCGACAGAAGTATTCACAAGTTCACTCCCCAAATGACAAAAGCACAGGTAGTACGCAACGTGCTGGAATTCACGTGAGGTCAACTCTACCAGATGATTTTTCTAGGACGGGAATTAAAGAATCATCGACACGATAGCTATTTGAGAAGTTGTGCCATGGCGTTGACGAATTTTTGGACTTGGAGGGTGGGCTCGAGCGGATAGTGCAAAAAGACCGGCACCTCGCGACCGCATAGGAACGGCACGCCCACAAAGGCCGGGTGTACCCCCGACCATGCGCCGCAGGTGAGCACCGCGTCGCCCTTTTCCTCTGCCTCGTTAAAGAGCGCAAAGTCAAAGCTGTCCACGTCGATCACGTCAACGCCGCCGTCGGCCAGAAGGTCGATGCGCAGGCTGTCCATTGCGTCGTTGCCGTGGCGGAGCACGCGCAGGCGCATGCCCTCCAGGTCGGCAACCGTAATGCGTGTCTTGCGCGCCAGCGGGCTCGTGCGCGGCAGGTCGATATAAAACGGTACGTTGACGATGCGGAGCTTTTGGCAGGCGTCACCCCAGCGCGGGGTCGAAAAACTCGACTGCACCACATCCACCTCACGACCGAGGCTGCGCATGACGGATTCGCGTTCGTCGTAGAGGTCGCTTACCGGCACGATCTCAAATCGAAGCGACGGTTCCAGATCGTGGATGCTCGACCACATCGACAGCGTTTGGCGCCCCGGGCACATCATCGACACGCCCAGGCGCACGGCACCGCCATCGCCCGCCGCGCGTCGGGCGCGGCGCAGCGCGTCCTCGGACTGCCGCATGATCGAGCGCGCGTCGTCCACCAGCAGCGCGCCGGCCGGCGTCACCTTGACGCCTGAGTGCGAGCGTTCAAACAGTGTGATGCCGAACTCGGCCTCGAAGCCCGACACCTGCTTGACGAGCGCCGGGGTCGACACGCGCAATTTTGCCGCCGCACGTGAGAAGCTTCCCAGCTCCGCGGCGGCCGATATGGCCTCGAGTCGTCGATCGTACACGTCAATCTCCCGTTTCCAGACGCATGGCAATGAACTGCCGAAGGGGGTCGTTTTGGCAGGTCACGCGCTCAATTGAGAAAAAACTGCATCACACAGTGTAAAGCTACGGTTAATACTATTCTAACAAATATGCAATTCACCTGCGCAAATGCAAAGCATACGATAACCTGCGAAAACCACGTGGGTCGATTAATGGGAACGGCCCACCGGGAGGCACAAGAAGGGAAGTTCCTATGAGCAACTGGCTTAAGCTCGAGGGCGATGTCTGCGCCGTGACCGGCGCACTCGGCGGTATGGGCGTCGAGATTTGCCGCGAGTTCGCCCGCAACGGCGCCAACGTCGTCCTGCTCGACCTGGACGAGGAGAGGGTCAAGGCCGCTGCCGCCGACCTCGCTGCCGAGTTTGGCATCCACGCCGAGGGTTACAAGATGAACGCCACCGACGAGGCCGAGGTTCAGGCTGCCGTCGACGCCACCATCGCCAACTTCGGCCGCGTCGACGTCCTCGTCAACACCGCCGGCATCCTGCGCTTCGCCGCCATGGAGGACCTGCCGCTGAGCGACTGGGAGCAGGTGCTCAACGTCAACCTCACCGGTTACTTCATCACCTCGCAGCGCTTTGGTCGCGAGATGATCAAGGCCGGCCAGGGTCGCCTGGTGCACATCTCGACCGTCGCCAGCCACTCCCCCGAGACGTTCTCGGGCGTGTACAGCTCCACCAAGGCCGGCGTGAACATGATGTCCAAGATGCTCGCCGCCGAGTGGGGCCCCTACGGCGTCCGCTCCAACTGCGTCGAACCCTGCTTCGTCAAGACCCCCATGTCGGCCAACTTCTACGCCGACCCCGAGGTCGAAAAGAGTCGCAGCCGTCTGATCGCCACGCGCCGCATCGGCGAGGTCAGCGATATCGCCAACGCCGTCATGTTCCTGGCGTCCACGCGCTCGGACTTCACCACCGGCGACGCCATCAAGGTCGACGGCGGCTTCTCCAACATGATGGGCGACCTCACCGCCAAGCCCGGCGGCCGTCGCGCCTATGCCGACAACTACCTTAAGAACAAGGGTGTCGAGCTCTGGTCCGATGAGTCCGGCGTCGCCAAGCCGACTGACCAGTAAACCAACCTGACAGGGAGGTCCCGCGGACACGCCCGCTCCTCCCCCGTATCGATCAGAAAGAGTCCAATGGCTTCCACCAACTCCAACAAGGGTCGCGCCGTCGTGCTTTCCGCCGCGTGCGTCACCATGTTCTTCATCAGCTCCATCGCGCTGTATTCCGTCGTGAGCAAGAACCTGCTCGCCGTCTACCCCGAGTGGTCGAGCGCCCTCACCTGGGCCTTCCCGGTCTTTCAGACCATCATGGCCGTGACGGGCATCTTCGCCGGCCG
>URAQ01000207.1 GCA_900545875.1 uncultured Collinsella sp. | reverse complement strand
CGAGCACGATTTCCTACCGTATGTCGCCGGCATCGATCCCGAGGTTGCCGACCGCGCCAAGTACATGATCGTCTCCCTTCCGGCAAACCCCGTGGGGTCTGTGGGCAACGATGCCCTCTACGACGAGATCATCGCGTTCGCGCGCGAGCACGACCTGCTCATCGTTCACGACAACGCATACTCCGACATCGTGTTTGACGGCGAGCCCGGCGGCAGCTTCTTGCAGTATCCCGGTGCGCTCGAGGTGGGCGTCGAGTTCTTCTCGCTTTCCAAGTCGTTTAACGTCACCGGTGCCCGCGTCGGCTTTTTGGTCGGTCGCGAGGATGTGGTCTCGGCCTTTGCCAAGCTGCGCAGCCAGATCGACTTTGGCATGTTCTTCCCGATCCAGAAGGCCGCCATCGCGTGCCTTAATGGACCTCGCGATGAGGTCGAGGCGCAGCGTCTGAAGTACCAGGAGCGTCGCGATGCCCTGTGCGACGGTCTTGAGGGCCTGGGCTGGGAGCGTCCCAACGCGCATGGTTCTATGTTTGTGTGGGCCAAGCTTCCCGGCGGTCGCACCGATTCCATGGCGTTTTGCGAGGAGCTCATGGAGAAGGCCGGCGTTGTGGTGACGCCGGGCGCGAGCTTTGGTCCTTCGGGTGAGGGGCACGTGCGCATGGCGCTGGTCTTGCCGCCCGACCAGATCGCTTTGGCCGTCGAGGCCATTCGCGAGGCTGGCCTGTATTAGAAGGCTATTTCGACTCGTCAATAGCTCGAAACCGATTTCGTGCAGTTATTTTACGAATCCTGCAAATAATTTCGGTAAACGGTCGATATTTGGCTGCGAATAGGAGCATAATCAAAGTCCCGATTGGATGTATTGGGATTACGGCAAGCCGCTCGGGTCGTTCCCGGGCGGCTTGTTTGTGGAGAGAGATGGGAGTTTGTAATGGTTAACGAGAAGAAGGTCGCTATTGTCGGCTGCGGTTTCGTCGGTTCGTCTTCGGCGTTCGCACTGATGCAGAGCGGTCTGTTCTCCGAGATGGTCCTCATCGACGTGGACAAGAACCGCGCCGAGGGCGAGGCCCTGGACATCGCGCACGGCATGACGTTTGCTGAGCCGATGAAGATCTACGCCGGCGATTACTCTGATGTCGCCGATGCCGCCATGATCGTCGTCACCGCTGGTGCTGCTCAGAAGCCCGGCGAGACCCGCCTGGACCTGGTCAACAAGAACGTCAACATCTTTAAGTCCATCATCCCCGAGATTAAGAAGTCCGGCTTTGACGGCATCCTGCTGATCGTCTCCAACCCGGTTGACGTTCTGACCTATGCCGCCATCAAGATGTCCGGCCTGCCCGAGGGCCACGTTATCGGCTCCGGCACCGTGCTCGACACCGGTCGTCTGCAGCAGATGCTCGGCGCTCACGTCGAGGTCGATCCGCGCGACGTTCAGGCCTACGTCATGGGCGAGCACGGCGATTCCGAGTTCGTCGCCTGGTCCAGCGCTCAGGTTGCCGGCGTGCCGCTGAGCACCTTCTGTGAGCTTCACGGCCATCTGGAGCACGAGGCCGCCGAGAAGCGTATCGCCGAGGACGTCAAGAACTCCGCTTACACCATCATCGAGAAGAAGCATGCCACCTACTACGGTGTCGCCATGGCCGTTAAGCGCATCTGCACCGCTGTCATGCGCGACGAGCAGACCGTCCTGCCGGTCTCCTCGCTCATGGTGGGCGAGTATGGCCTGTCCGATCTGGCCATCTCCATGCCGACCGTCGTTGGCCGCGATGGCGTTGTCTGCCGCGTCCCCGTGCCGCTGAACGATGACGAGCAGCATGAGCTCACCGCCTCCGCCAAGGCCCTCAAGGACATCATCGACAGCGTCGACTTCTCCTGCTAAATCAAGCTCTTTTGGGCAACAGGCTACAATGAAAGGCGCCCGGGCCACACGGTCCGGGCGCCTTTTTGGTGCGAGGGGGTCAGGTTACTTTGCACCACCCCAATGCACCATAGTTGATGGGAGGGCCATGTCGGATTCGCCTAATTTTTTGACCTATGCCCAGACGGCGTTTGATCCGTTTGAGGAACGGCCGTTCTGCGCGGTGGATAGCCTGGTCTTTGCGTGGTTGTCCTATTTGCGTTTGCCGGGTGATATGGCGGAGCTGACGAACTGGCAGGGCCTAGACGTACGCGAGCTGCTACGCGCCGAGTGCTACCAAGACATGATTGGCGACCTGTGGGATCCGGAGGGGAGCCGTGCCCTGTTGGAGGCTGTGGCAGCAAGCCCTCGCTACCGTGGCGTTCGTGTTTGCGGCTATCGTAGCGTGAGTGATGCCGAGACAACGGAGCAGTTTGCGGCCATGACGTTCCGATTTCCGGCGGGGTTTAGCTATCTTGCCTTCCGGGGGACCGACAGCACGATTGTGGGCTGGAAAGAGGACTTTAACATGGCGTTCCGGTGTCCTGTGCCGGCCCAGGAATCCGCGGCGCGTTATGTAGACGAGGCGGCGGATGCGATTGACGGGCCGCTTTTGTGCGGAGGTCATTCCAAGGGTGGAAACCTTGCGGTGTACGGTGCGGCGATGTGCCCCGATGTCGCCCGTGAGCGAATCGAACGGGCGTATTCCCATGATGGTCCGGGCTTCGTCGAGGAGTTTCTGAGCGGCAACGCCTTCGCCGACCTATCCGGTCGAATCGACAAGACGCTACCTCGGTCGTCGATCTTTGGCATGATGTTCGAGACACAGGAGGACTATGCCATCGTTGAGAGCACCGAGTTCAGCCTGCTTCAGCATAATCCCTTTAGCTGGGTGGTTGATGGTCGCGACTTCGTGTACTGTGAGCGCCTGTCCGCCGGTGCTCGATACGTTGATGGCTCCATTCGCGAGATGCTGCTTGCGGTGTCGCCTAGCGAGCGCGAGCGTTTTGTAGATGCGTTGTTCTCCGTGCTTGAGGCTACGGGTGCTGAGCGGTTTGCGGATATCGCTGGGAATCTGCGCGAGAGCCTGCCCGTGATGCTCCAGGCTGCGCAAGGCTTTGACAAGGATACGCGACGCTTTGTCTCGCAGACTATCGTTGCGATTCTTAAGTGTGCGCTTCTGCCCAAACGTCCCCAGATCGACATGCCCGCTGCCGGCAAGAGCTTGGCAGAACAGCTCGAGGCTTGGCAGTCCGAGCTCCTGCGCTAACCATTGGTGCAAAGCAACCTGTCCCCGATGCACCAATCTTCGATGCGCCTGGGGCGGGATCGACCGCTATACTGATTCGTGCTCAATTCGATTTAGAACGGAATGCCGTATATGAAAATCAACCATGCGATTCTGCATATCCTGGACTTTGACTCTGCCGTCAACGTTATGAGCCAGCGCGAGCTCGATATCGAGAGTCGCACCGTGCGCAACTTCGTGAGCACGCATCTGCGCCGCGCACGTACCTCGGCCGACAATAAACGCGCCACGTTTGCCGAGAACTCTGCGTTTGGCGGCGAGCTCAAGGGCTATTTCTTTGGCGAGCGCGAGTTTGTGGACCTGTCGCAGCAGATTGCGGAGTTTATCTCCTCCGAGCTCACCAAAGCCGAGAAAGCCGAGTCCACCGACGTGCTGGTGGCCGATTTTGACGACGATGAGGATGCCCGCTGGTTTGCCGTGATGCTGCTGGGCTCTAAACAGGCTTTTATGCACGAAGTGGGCCGCGAGGAGGGGGAGGTGCGCAACGACATCGCGCGCCATTACGCCATTTTGCCAAATCCCTCGCAGAAGGTGCCGAGCTATGCCATCGTGCGCGCGAGCACCATGGAGATTGGCTATGT
>URAQ01000206.1 GCA_900545875.1 uncultured Collinsella sp. | reverse complement strand
GAGCCGAGCCGCGCCTGGTCCGACGGCGCCCAGGCCCTCACCCCCGATCAGTTCGACGACACCATGCGCCGCATCCGAGCCATCCGCGAGGTCGTCTGCCAAGAGACCATGGAGTAGCCCATGGGCACGGTGAGAAACGCACGCGTTAACCAGGGCGGCCCCAAGTGCGCCGGCATCGTCGGCCTCGGCCTCATCGGCGGCAGCTTTGCCCGCGGCTATGCGCAGGCGGGCGTCCGCGTGCTGGCCTGGGACCCCGATGACGACGTCATGACGGCCGCCAGTATGGGCACCGTCGCCGGAGAACTCAACGACGAGACACTCGGCGAATGCGACATCATCGTCCTGGCTTGCTACCCCGAGGCCTGCATCGAGTGGCTCGAGGCGCATGCCCAAGCACTCGCCGACGCCACCGACACCGAGGCCATCATGGGCCCCGTGGTGATCGACACGGTGGGCGTCAAGGGCATCGTGTGCGACCGCGCCTTTGAGCTTGCCCGCGAGCACGGCTTTTACTTTGTGGGCGCGCACCCCATGGCGGGCACGCAGTACTCGGGCTATGCGCATTCCCGCGCCGACCTGTTCCAGGGCGCGCCACTCGTGCTCGTGCCGCCCGCGGTGGACGATGCGCTCAAGCTGGAGCTTTTGGGCCAGGTGCGCGAGATGGTGCGTCCCTTGGGCTTTGGCAAGTTCAGCGTGACCAGCGCCGCCGAGCACGACCGCGTCATCGCCTTCACGAGCCAGCTTGCGCACGTGGTATCCAACGCCTATGTTAAGAGCCCGACCGCTCAGGTCCACCACGGCTTTTCGGCCGGCAGCTACCGCGACCTCACCCGCGTGGCGCACCTCAATCCGCAGATGTGGTCCGAGCTCATGATCGACGACGCCGATGCGCTCGCCTTCGAGATCGACCACCTGATCGACTCGCTCGGCGCCTACAGCCGTGCGCTCAAGGACCGCGACCAGCGCTATCTGGAGAATCTCCTTGCCGAGGGCGACCGCATTAAGCGCGCACTCGACGACGAGGCCTCCCACTAGACCACCTATCACGCCAGGTCGAAAGGACCGAAGCTTATGGCGATTACCATCGATATCGACACTGCACGCCCCTACCAGGTGCATGTTGGCACGTTTTTGCTGGAGCAGGCGGGACCGCTCGTGCGCGCCACTGCCGGCGGCACTAAGGCCGTCATCGTGACGGACACCAACGTGGGCCCGCTCTACCAGATGCCCGTTAAGCAGAGCCTGGAGGCGTCAGGCTACGAGGTGAGCATCTGCACCTTCGAGGCCGGCGAGGCCCATAAGCGCGCCGAAACCTATGTTGCCATTTTGGAGTTTGTGGCCGAGCACGAGCTTTCGCGCTCCGACGTGATCGTGGCACTCGGCGGCGGCGTCGTGGGCGACGTGGCGGGCTTTGTGGCCGCCACCTACATGCGCGGCTGCAAGTTTGTGCAGATCCCCACAAGTCTGCTCGCCATGGTGGATTCGTCGGTGGGCGGCAAGACCGCCATCGACCTGGCTGCCGGCAAGAACCTGGCCGGCGCCTTTTGGCAGCCGAGCGTGGTTATCGCCGACGTGGGGTGCCTGGCCACCCTCACACCCGAGCAGTTCGCCGACGGCTGCGGCGAGGTCATCAAGCACGCCGTGATTGCCGATCCGGAGCTTTTCGCCGAGCTGGAGAAGACCCCGCTCACGCTGGAGCTGCTCAACCACGATGTGGCCCGCGTAGCGCTCATCATCGCCCGCAACATCGACATCAAGCGCGCCGTGGTCGTCGCCGACGAGCGCGAAACCAACCAGCGCAAGCTCCTCAACTTTGGACACAGCGCCGGACACGCCGTCGAAGCCTGCGAGCACTTTGAGCTCGGACACGGCAACTGTGTGTCGATCGGCATGGGCATCATCACGCGCGCCGCGGCCCTGCACGGCGTCTGCGATGCTGCACTGCCCGGTCGTATTGAGGAGCTCTGCGCACGCCATGGCCTCAAGACCTGCTGCGACCTCAATGCCGATGCCATCTTTGCCGAGGCGCTCCACGACAAGAAGCGCGCGGGCGACACAATCGACCTGGTGATTCCGCACGGCATTGGCCGCTGCAGCATCGACCGCACGCCGCTTTCCACTTTCCACGAACTCATTGCCGAGGGCCTCGGCCAGAAGGGAGACGCATCCGCATGCTAGCCCGCATCACCCCGTCCCCGCTCAAGGGCACAGTTCCCGCCATCGCGTCCAAGTCGATGGCGCATCGTCTCATCATCTGCGCTGCGCTTGCCAACGGCGAGACGCACGTTACCTGCAACACCACCTGCGCCGACATCGAGGCCACGGTGCGTTGCCTCACGGCGCTCGGCGCCCGCATCGAGACCGCCGAGGACGGCTTCCAGGTCCACCCCACCATGAAGAGTGTTGAGTTTGGCCTGCTCAAGGCCCTTGCCGGCGGCACGCTTGACTGCGGCGAAAGCGGCTCCACACTCCGCTTTATGTTGCCCGTCGCCTGCGCGCTGGGCGCAGAGGCCACCTTTGTGGGTCAGGGACGCTTGGGCGCACGCCCCCTCTCCCCGCTCTCGGACGAGATCGTCGCCGCCGGCTGCGACCTACAGGGTCTAGGCGGTTTTCCGCTCAAGACGAGCGGCCGCATGCGCCCGGGCACCTTTGTGCTACCGGGCAACGTGAGCTCGCAGTACATCTCGGGCCTGCTGCTGGCAGCCCCGCTGCTGGCCCAGCCCTCCTGCGTGCAGGTGACCGGCCTCATTGAGAGCCGCCCCTACATCAACCTGACGATCCAGGCCATGAAGGCCTTCGGCGTCGAGGTCAACGTCGAGCGTATTCCCGCCCGGGACGGCCAGCCCGAGGTCACGAACTTCCGCGTGAGCAGTGGCTCGTATCGCACGCCCGGCAGCGTGGCCGTCGAGGGTGACTGGTCCAACGCTGCCTTTTGGCTGTGCGCCGGCGCCATCGGCTCCGACCCCATCACCGTCGAGGGTGTGTCGCTGAGCTCCGCGCAGGGCGACCGCAACGTACTTGCCGCGCTTTCGCGCTTTGGCGCCCGCATTGTGCGCTCCACCAACGCCGCCACCGTGCAGTCTGACAAACTCGCCGGCTTTGAGATGAGCGCCCACGACATTCCCGACCTCGTGCCCGTTATCTCGGCCGTGGCCTCACTGGCACAGGGCCGCACCTTTATCCGCGATTGCGCCCGTCTGCGCATCAAGGAATCCGACCGCCTGGTCACCACCACCCGCGAGCTCACCGCGCTGGGCGCGCAGGTGCGTATTGCCGGCGACGACCTCATCATCAAGGGCGTCGATGCCTTCACCGGCGGTGAGGTCGATTCGCACAACGACCACCGCATCGCCATGATGGCCGCCATCGCCGCGAGCCGCGCCACCGGCGAGGTCGTGATCCACGGCGCCGAGGCCGTCAACAAGTCCTATCCCGATTTCTTCGACCACTACCGCCTGCTGGGCGGCAAGGTCACACTCGAGGAGGAATAGCATGGCCTCGACCTTTGGCAACGTCTTGCACTTAAGCATCTTCGGTCAATCGCACTCCCCCGCTATCGGCTGCTCGCTCGATGGCATCCCGGCGGGCATCGCCGTGGACCTGGCCGACGACCGGGCCAGGCAGGAGGCCTTTGACCAAGCCGTCGCTCTGCTGGGCGGCCTGGATATTCTGGTCAATGCCGCCGGCATACAGCGCAGCCACCCCAGCCCCGAATTTCCTCTTCAGGACTGGAAGGACGTACTCAATGTCAACCTGACCGCTCCCTTTGACCTGTGTCAAATGGCTGCCAAAGAATTTCTAAAAAAG
>URAQ01000205.1 GCA_900545875.1 uncultured Collinsella sp. | reverse complement strand
CGCGGCGGCGTATCCGGAAGGCCACCTGGAATGCGACGACCTCGCGCGCTCCATGCGCCATCTCAAGCAAAAGCAGGATGCGGGAGCGAGCTTCTTCGTGACGCAGCTCTTTTTCGACAACGATTACTTCTATCGCTTCCGCGAGCTTGCCGACAAGGCCGGCATCACCGTGCCCATTACCGCGGGCATCATGCCGTTTATGGGCAAGTCGCAGATCAGCCGCATGGTCTTTATGTGCGGCGCGTCGCTGCCCTCCCCCGTCATCAAGATCCTCGCCAAGTACGAGAACGACCCCGAGAGCCTGCAGGCAGCCGGCGTGGATTATGCCGCCCACCAGCTTTGCGACCTCAAGGAGCATGGCGCCGACGGTCTGCACCTGTACACTATGAACCGTCCTGCAATCGCCGCGACCATTATGGAGCGCCTAGGGTAATGGAAAAACCGCACGTCGATACAACCGTTGTTGAAGTGCCGGCCGACCTTGCGTCGCCGGCGCTTTACCGTATCGACGCTGCTCACCGCCCTCGTGTCGACCGTGCCGAGATGCTGCGGTATCTGGGCTACGGCGGCCAGCAGATTGAGCCCGAACTGTCGCAGCGTATTGAGCTTGTCGTTGAGCGTCTGGAACTGGACATTGAGCCCCGTGGCGTGCGCCGTGTGTTTGCCGTCGATGCCGCAGGCGTCGACGAGCAGGGCGAGCCCTGCATCCGCTTGGTTGGCACCAATGTTGAACTGCGGGGTCGTGATATCTATCGCCACCTTAAGGACGCCCGCTTTGCCGCGCTCATGGCATGTACCCTCGGGATGTCTGCCGAACGCCGTCTGCGAACCACCGGAGCTCAGCAACCCCTGGAAGGCGCCGTGCTCGACGCCGCATGCTCTGCCTATGTAGAAGCCGCCGTTGAGCAAATGGACCAGCAGGTCAAGACGGACGCCGCCGTTCATGGGCTCGCCGGCAACTGGCGCTTTAGTCCCGGCTATGGCGACTGCCCGCTCTCGGCCCAGCGCTCGATCGTCAATGCGCTCAACGCCACGCGGCTCATCGGCCTGACCGTCACCCCCACCAGCCTGCTCATGCCCACCAAGAGCGTGACCGCGGTGATCGGCCTGTTTGACGGCGAAGTCCACGACGCCCAGAGCCGCCCCACCTGCAATATCTGCCGCATGCGTGAGCACTGCCGCTTCCGCGCCGCCCACACCACCTGCTATTCCAGCCATTAGGAGCCATCGATGTTTACTCCGCTTATCACTCATGATCTGGACGGTGCCGCGCTGGCGGCACCCGTCAATGCTGCGCGCTGCAACGGTGCCGCGTACAAAACGCGCACGATCGATGACCTTCGCATTAAGGACGATCGCCTGCGTGCCGCCATCGAGGGCACCGGGCACCTGCTGTTTGACGGCGGCATGGGCACCATGTTGCAGGCCGCCGGCATGAAGGCAGGCGCCCTGCCCGAACTGCTCAACTTTGAGGAACCCCGGGTCATCACCGATATCCAGCGTCAGTACGTCGAAGCTGGCTGTGACGTGATCACCGCCAACACCTTTGGCGCCAACGCCCACAAGCTCGACGGCGCCGCCACCGTGGCAGACGTCTTTGCCGCGGCAGTCACCTGCGCCCGCGAGGCCGGCGCCCGCTACGTCGCCGGCGACATCGGCCCCATCGGCGCCCTGCTGCGCCCCCTGGGCACCCTCAGCTTTGACGAGGCCTACGACCTCTTTGCCGAGGAGGTGCGCGCCGGCGTCGCTGCGGGCGTCGACCTCTTTATTATCGAGACCATGACCGACCTGGCCGAGATCAAGGCGGCCGTCCTCGCCTGCCGCGAGAACTCCGACCTGCCCGTCTTTGCCACTATGACCTTTGAGGAAGACGGCCGCACCTTCTTGGGCACGAGCCCCGAGGTCGCCGCCATCACCCTCGACGCCATCGGCGCCGACGTCCTGGGCATCAACTGCAGCCAGGGCCCGGCCGAGCTCCGAGGGCTCGCCGCGCGCATGCTCACCGTCACCGACAAGCCCGTTATGGTGCAGGCCAATGCGGGACTGCCCCGCGTGGACGATGACGGCAATACCGTCTTTGATATCCAGGCACCCGAGTACGCCGAGGCCGTCGCCGGCATGATCGAGGACGGCGTGAGCGTCGTGGGCGGTTGCTGCGGCACCACGCCGGCGCACATGGCGGCCTTGCGCACGCTTATCGACAACCACACGCCCAGCCCGCGCCACCGCAAGCCCAGCATGTCGGTCACGAGCGCCCAGACGGTCGTGGACCTCCCCTGCGACGGCCACAAGATCGCCGTCATCGGCGAGCGCATCAACCCCACCGGCAAAAAGCGCCTGCAGCAGGCCCTGCGCGACGGCGACCTGGACTACGTCGTGAGTCAGGGCATCAGCCAGCAGGAGCAGGGCGCCGACATCCTGGACGTCAACGTGGGCCTGCCCGAGATCGACGAGGTCAAGGTCATCCAGCAGGCCACCGAGCAGCTCCAGGGCTCCACGCTGCTGCCGCTGCAGATCGACTCCACCGACCCCGCAGCCGTCGAGGCCGCCGTGCGCCGCTACGCCGGCAAGCCCATCATCAACTCGGTCAATGGCAAACAACAGATCATGGATGAGATCTTTCCGCTGGTGGCCCACTACGGCACCAACGTCGTCAGCCTTACGCTCGACGAGGGCGGCATCCCCGATACCGCCGAGGCCCGCTTCGCCATCGCCGAGCGCATTGTGGCCGAAGCCGCCCGTTACGGCATCGGCCCGGACCGCATCCTCATCGACTGCCTGGTCATGACCGCCTCGACCAACCAGCGCCAGGCTGAGCAGATTCTACGTGCCATGTCTCTGTGCAAGGAGCGCCTGGGCGTCAAGTGCGCACTCGGCGTATCGAACATCAGCTTTGGCCTGCCCGCGCGGCCGCTGCTGGGCTCGGTCTTTTTGGCCGCCGCCTTTGGTGCAGGTCTGGATGCCCCCATCATGAACCCGGGTTCCAAGCGCTTTATGGATACCGTCTACAGCTATCGCGTGCTGAGCGTCGAGGACGAGGGCTCGACCGGATACATCGAGCGCTACGCCGGCTGGACCGATCCGTACAAGATCGCCGCGAACCCGGCGGCGGCTCAGGCAGTATCGAGCGATGCCGCGCCTGCCGCAAGCACCACCGCAAGCGCCGATGACGACCCCATCCGCCACATGGTCGTCTCGGGCCGCAAAGGCGAAATCGCGGCCGAGACTGAGCGTCTGCTGGCAGATCACGACGCCATGGACCTCATCAACAATCACTTTATCCCCGCCCTCGACGAGGTCGGAGTCCTCTTTGACCAGGGCAAGTTCTTCTTGCCGCAGCTCATGGCCTCGGCCGAGGCCGCACGCGTGGGCTTCGACACCATCAAGCGTCTGATGCCCGCCGGCGAGATTGCCGACAAGGGCAAGATCTGCGTGGCCACCGTTAAAGGTGACATCCACGATATCGGTAAGAACATCGTTAAGATGCTGCTCGATAACTACGGCTATACCGTCTTTGATCTGGGTCGCGACGTCGATCCGCAGGAGGTGCTCAAGACCGTCAAGGAGCGCGACATTAAGCTCGTCGGCCTTTCGGCGCTTATGACCACCACGGTCGTCGCCATGGAGGAGACCATCAAGCTACTTCATGCCGAGGTCCCAGGCGTCAAGATCATCGTGGGCGGCGCCGTGCTCACCCCCGAATACGCCAAGCAGATCGGCGCGGACTACTACGCCAAGGACGCCGCCGAGAGCGCGCGCATCGCCGAAGAGGTCTTTGGGCAGTAACACAACGGAAACAACCGAGCACCAAAACGT
>URAQ01000204.1 GCA_900545875.1 uncultured Collinsella sp. | reverse complement strand
CGGGTGGTTTCTGATGCGGCGCGCTGCGCGCCCCGCACAGGCTAAAGCCTCTAAACAAAAGGGCCCCGCTACCGTAACGGCAGCGGGGCCCTTTAAGCTATGAGCGATATCGCTTAGAGCTTGATGTCGATGTCGACGCCAGCGGGGAGGTCGAGACGCATGAGCGAATCAACGGTGCCCGAGGTGGGGTCGAGGATGTCGATGAGGCGCTTGTGGGTGCGCATCTCGAACTGCTCACGGGAGTCCTTGTTCACGTGCGGCGAGCGGATAACCGTGTACAGGTTGCGCTCGGTGGGCAGGGGGACAGGACCGGAAACGCGAGCGCCGGTCTTCTGAGCGGTCTCGACGATGAGCTTCGCGGACTGATCGACGACCTCGTGATCATAGCCCTTGAGGCGAATGCGGATCTTCTGGGTAGCCAACTTAAACCTCCAAAGAGTGCGAGAGATGTTCTCGCGGATTACGTAACAGGGAGCTCGAACTTAGGCGTTCTTGCTCATGACCTCGTCCACGATGGACTTGGGCGCGGGCTCATAAGAGTCGAACTGCATCGTGTAGGATGCACGGCCCTGGGTCTGGGAGCGAAGGTCGGTAGCGTAACCGAACATCTCGCCCAGCGGCACCTTGGCACGGATGAGCTTGCTGTTCTTGCGATCCTCCATGCCCTCGATCTTGCCGCGACGACCGGAGAGGTTGCCCATAACGTCGCCCATGTACTGCTCGGGGGTCTCGACCTCGACAGCCATGATCGGCTCGAGCAGCTGCGGATCGGACTTCTTGAGGGCGTCCTTGATAGCCATGGAACCGGCGATCTTGAAGGCGGCCTCGGAGGAGTCGACCTCGTGGTAAGAACCGTCGAACAGGGTGACCTTAACGTCGAGGACCGGGAAGCCGGCGATAACACCGGTGTTCAGGGCCTCCTGGATGCCCTTATCGATGGACGGGATGTACTCCTTGGGCACGACGCCGCCGACGATAGCGTTGACGAACTCGTAGCCGAAGCCCTCCTCCATCTTCTCGAGCTTGATGACGGCGTGGCCGTACTGACCGCGACCGCCGGACTGACGGACGAACTTGCCCTCAGCCTTCTCAACGTCGTGACCAGCGGTCTCGCGGTAGGCAACCTGGGGCTTACCAACGTTAGCGTCAACCTTGAACTCGCGGAGCAGACGGTCGACGATGATCTCGAGGTGCAGCTCGCCCATGCCGGCGATGATGGTCTGGCCGGTCTCGTGGTTGGTGGACACCTGGAAGGTCGGGTCCTCCTCGGCGAGCTTGGTCAGAGCCAGGGACATCTTGTCCTGCTCGGCCTTGGTCTTGGGCTCGATGGCAACGTCGATAACGGGCTTGGCGAACTCGATCTTCTCGAGGACGATCTCCTTGCCCTCGGCGCACAGGGTGTCACCGGTGGTGGAGTTCTTGAAGCCGACGCAAGCGACGATGTCGCCGGCACAGGCGTCGTCACGATCGATACGCTCGGCGGCGTTCATCTCGAGGATGCGGCCGAGGCGCTCACGCTGACCGTTGGAAGCGTTGACAACGTAGGAGCCGGACTCGGCGCGGCCGGAGTAAACGCGGACGTAGGTGAGCTTACCGACGAACGGGTCGGTCATGATCTTGAAGACCAGGCCGGAGAAGGGCTCGTCGAAGGAAGGATGACGCTCGATCTCCTCGCCGGTGTCCGGATCGGTACCGGTGACGGCCTCGACGTCGAGCGGGCTGGGCAGGTAGTCGACGACAGCGTCGAGCAGCTCCTGGACGCCCTTGTTCTTGTAGGCGGAGCCCACGAAGACGAGGTTGAGCTCGTTGGCCAGAACGCCCTTGCGCAGAGCAGCCTTGAGCTCCTCGACGGTGAAGTCCTCCTCCATGAGGATCTTCTCCATGAGCTCGTCGTCAAAGCTGGCAGCAGCGTCGAGGAGCTCCTCGCGCTTGGTGGCAGCGATGTCGGCGAACTCAGCCGGGATCTCGTCCATCGGCTCGGGGTAGGTCATGCCCTTGTCGTCGGCCTTGAAGTCCCATGCGGTCATGGTGACCAGGTCGATGACGCCCCAGAAGTTGTCCTCGGCGCCCATCGGGACCTGAGCAGCCACGGCGTTAGCGTCGAGACGATCCTTCATGGTCTCGATAGCGTTGAAGAAGTCAGCCCCCACGCGGTCATACTTGTTGATGAAGGCGATGCGGGGGACGTTGAAGGTAGAAGCCTGACGCCAAACGGTCTCAGACTGGGGCTGAACGCCGGCAACGGCGTCGAAGACGGCGACAGCGCCATCGAGGACGCGCAGGCAGCGCTCGACCTCGGCGGTGAAGTCAACGTGGCCCGGGGTGTCGATGATCTGGATGCGGTAGTCCTTACCGTCCTTGTTCCAGAAGCACGTGGTAGCAGCGGAGGTAATGGTTACGCCGCGCTCCTGCTCCTGAACCATCCAGTCCATGGTGGCAGCGCCCTCATGGACCTCACCGATCTTGTGGGTCTTACCGGTGTAGTAAAGAATACGCTCGGTCGTGGTGGTCTTACCGGCATCGATGTGGGCCATGATGCCGATGTTACGGGTATCGGAAAGCTTGTACTTAGGCTTAGCCATGTTAGTTCCTTACCTTAACTTACCAACGATAGTGAGAGAACGCGCGGTTGGCCTCGGCCATCTTGAAGACGTCCTCACGCTTCTTGACGGAAGCGCCCAGGCCGTTGGAAGCGTCGAGGATCTCGTTGGCGAGACGCTCGGCCATGGTCTTCTCCTTGCGAGCGCGGGAGAAGTTGACGATCCAGCGGATACCCAGAGCGGTGGAACGACGGGAGTTGACCTCCATCGGGACCTGATAGGTAGCGCCACCGACACGCTTGGGCTTAACCTCGAGCGTGGGCTTGACGTTGTCCATAGCCTTCTTGAAGGTAGCGAGAGCGTCGCCACCCTCGGACTTCTCGGCAACGATCTCGAAAGCGGTGTAAACGATGCGCTCAGCGGTGGCCTTCTTGCCGTCAAGAAGGACCTTGTTGATGAGCTGAGTCACCAGGCGGTTGTTGTAAACGGCGTCAGGCTGAACCTCACGACGATTAGCTGCTGCACGACGCGGCATGTGAAATCTCCTTAAGTGTCTACCGTGCGGCGCTTAGGCGGCACACGGCGAAAGTATCAAAACGTTATCTGGCTTATTTAGCCTTGGGGCGCTTAGCACCGTACTTGGAACGGGCCTGCATACGGTTCTGGACCGGAGCAGCGTCGTAGGCGCCACGGATGACGTGATAACGGACACCAGGGAGGTCACGGACACGACCGCCGCGGACGAGCACGATGGAGTGCTCCTGCAGGTTGTGGCCCTCACCCGGGATGTAAGCAGTAACTTCGATGCCGTTGACGAGGCGAACACGGGCAACCTTACGAAGAGCCGAGTTCGGCTTCTTGGGGCTCGTGGTGAAGACGCGGGTGCACACGCCGCGCTTCTGGGAGTTGTGCTGCAGAGCAGCGTTCTTGGACTTCTTGGGCACGGAACGACGGCCCTGGCGAACCAGCTGGTTAATAGTAGGCAAAGCGTACTCCTTCTCGAATGATTCCAGCTTTCTGTAAAGTGCAACGGCTTGAATCGAGGGGTCAGCATCCCCCTACGAAACACGCAGTTCGATAGGATACGTGCCGTTAGCTGTGCCGTCAACAGACCACGCCGCCGGGCGTATCCTAAAATAGCCACATTTCCGCAAAGCCTACACAAAAGGAATCCCCTTCTGTGCGCGGGTCGGATCTCCGGCCCGGGCGGCCCAGGTTTTAAGTCTGCTGCTCTACAGTCCTGCGCAAGACGGAAAGCACATTAAGTGCTTTCCTTTGCG
>URAQ01000203.1 GCA_900545875.1 uncultured Collinsella sp. | reverse complement strand
CACCACAAAGGTGCCTGTCCCCTTTGTGGTGGTTTTGGCCCGAGATAGCAAGAAACCCGGTCCCACACGAGGCGGAACCGGGTTTCTTTAGCAATGCTTGCTTTGCTCAGGCAGTAACTAGCAGTTACTCAGCCAGGAAGTCACGCTGGACAGCAGGATCGACCTTGACGCCAGGGCCCATGGTGGAAGACACGGAGATGGACTTGACGTACTTGCCCTTAGCAGAAGAGGGCTTGACGCGCAGAATCTCGGTGTACAGGGCAGCGTAGTTCTCGACGAGCTGCTGCTCAGAGAAGGACTTCTTGCCCAGGGGCACGTGGCAGATGCCGTAGCGGTCGGCGCGGTACTCAACGCGGCCAGCCTTGAGCTCGGAGACCATCTTGGCGACGTCCATGGTCACGGTGCCGAGCTTGGGGTTCGGCATGAGGCCACGGGGACCAAGGATCTTACCGATGCGGCCAACCTTGGCCATCATGTTCGGCGTAGCGATAGCGGCGTCGAAGTTGATCTCGCCCTTCTGGATCTGGGCGACGAGCTCGTCGGAACCGATGATGTCGGCGCCGGCAGCCTCAGCCTCGCGGGCCTTCTCGCCCTCGGCGAAGACGGCAACACGAACGGTCTTGCCGGTGCCGTGGGGCAGGGAGATGGAACCACGGATGTTCTGGTCAGCCTTACGAGTATCGATGCCCAGACGGAAGTGGGCCTCGACGGTCTCGTCGAACTTGGCGGTGTCGAGCTCCTTAATGAGCTTGGCAGCCTGAAGGGGGGTGTAGAGCGTGGCGCGGTCGATCTTCTCGGCAGCGGCGTTATAGCTCTTACCATGCTTAGCCATGTGCATTACCTCCTGTGGTTAAACGGGCGTGAGCCCTCCCACATCGTATCGTGTGCCCTATTGCACACATTTAACGGGCGCCCCGGTCGGAGCACCCGTCGTTACCATAAGAAATCGCTACTCAGCGACGGTGACGCCCATGGAACGGGCGGTACCGGCGATGATCTTCTTGGCGGCGTCAATGTCGTTAGCATTGAGGTCCGGCATCTTGATCTCGGCGATCTTGGTGAGCTGCTCCTGGGAGAGCTGACCAACCTTGTCGGCCTGGGGCTTAGCGGAACCAGACTTGAGGTTCAGCTCCTTCTTGATGAGGTGAGCCGCCGGCGGGGTCTTGGTGATGAAGGAGAAGGACTTATCCTCGTAGACAGAGATCTCAACGGGGATGATGTCGCCCTTCTTGTCCTGCGTCTCGGCGTTAAAGGCCTGGCAGAACTGCATGATGTTCACGCCAGCAGCGCCCAGGGCGGGGCCGACGGGAGGAGCGGGGTTAGCTGCACCAGCGGGAATCTGGAGCTTAATGACGTTGGCAACCTTCTTCTCAGCCATGGTCATTCCTTTCGAATCACGAGTGTGAAGTACTTGCTATATCGTAAGCACGCACGTGTTAGAAGCACTCCTGAGATGAGCAGTCACAGAAGAAGCACGCTCGCGCGAACGGACGAAAACTTAAGCGATGACAGCGACCTGGTTAAAGTCGAGCTCGACCGGCGTCTCGCGGCCAAAGATCATCAGCGTGACCTTGAGCTTGCCAGCCTCGGTGTTAACCTCGGAGACCTTGCCATCAAAGTCGGTAAGCGGGCCATCGGTGACGCGGACGGACGTGCCGACCTGAATATCAACCGAGGTGCGCTTGGGCGAATCGCCCTTACCGGGACGACGAGTCATCTTGTTGTACTCGTCACGGGAAAGCGGAGCGGGCTTGCCGTTGCCGCCTAGGAAACCGGTGACGCCGGGCGTGTTGCGAACACACGTCCAAGCATCGTCATCCATCTCCATGCGGACCAGGACATAACCCGGGAAGATCTTGGAATCCTTGGTCTCGCGCTTGCCACCCTCTTTGATCTCGGTGACGCGCTCCATAGGAATCTCGATATCAAAGATACGGTCCTGCATGCCCATGGTCTCGATACGATGCTCGAGATCGGACTTTACGCGGTTCTCGTATCCGGAGTAAGTGTGTACGACGTACCAACGCTTAGACATGGTTTAGCCCCTCAATCCCGAGAACAGAGCAAGAGCCTCGCCAAAGCCAGCATCGAGCAGAGCGATGACGACGCCGACGACGACCAGAGAAGCGCAAACGACGACCGAGTAGTTCACGAGCTCCTTCTTATCAGGCCACGTGACACGCTTCATCTCGGACTTGACCGAAGCGAAATACTTCTTGGTGCGGGCGAAGAAACCAGGCTTCTCGTTCTTCTTGGACTTCGCAGCCTTCTCGTTCTTCTTGGCAACGGCCTTCTTGGCCTCAACCTTGGAGTTGGCGGCAGCGCTGTTGGCAGGTGCCGGCTGCTGAGCCTTCTTCTTGTTCTTCTTGTTGGCCATTTGGGTTACCTCCGCGCAATGCGCTTATACATGAGTAAACCGTAAGCCCCCAAGTGGGAGCTTACGGAATAATGACTGGCACGCCAGGAAGGACTCGAACCCTCAACACTCGGTTTTGGAGACCGATGCTCTACCAATTGAACTACTGGCGTATGTGACTAGAGACTAGCGAGTCTCTTTGTGCAGCGTGTGGTGACGGCACCAGGGGCAATACTTCTTGATCTCCATACGATCAGGCATGGTCGACTTGTTCTTGGTGGTCGTATAGTTGCGGCGCTTGCACTCAGTGCACGCAAGAGTAACTAGAGTACGCATGTATCCTGAACCTTTCATTTCCGCCCCGTACGGGCACGAGTTGTTACTATATCAGCTCCACGTAAGTGCTGTCAATGAAAACCTCGAGTCAATTGGTTCTCGGTGGATCCATTCATATTTGGAACACATCAATGAAGCCATCGAGAGCTAATCGACGGTGCATCCAGGACCATTATCGATCCTCTCGACACCAGCAACGGCTCAATATCCATTGCAGAAAAGAACCCGGCACCCATATAAGTGCCGGGTTCTCTAAGTCAGCTATATCAAAGAGCTAATTTACTCAATGATCGTGGAGACGATGCCCGAACCGACGGTGTGGCCACCCTCGCGGATAGCGAAGCGCAGGCCCTCCTCCATGGCGATCGGGTGAATGAGCTCGCCGGTAATGGTGATGTGGTCACCAGGCATAGCCATCTCGGTGCCCTCGGGGAGCTTGACCGTACCGGTAACGTCGGTGGTACGGAAGTAGAACTGAGGACGATAACCATCGAAGAACGGGGTGTGACGGCCGCCCTCCTCCTTGGTCAGAACGTAGATCTCGCCGGTGAACTTGGTGTGCGGGGTAACCGAACCGGGCTTGCAGAGAACCTGGCCGCGCTCGATGTCCTCACGCTTGATGCCGCGGAGCAGCAGACCGACGTTGTCGCCAGCCTCGCAGAAGTCCATGGACTTACGGAACATCTCGATACCGGTAACGACGGTGTTCTGGGTATCCTTGATGCCGACGATCTCGACGGGCTCGTTGAGCTTGAGCTCACCGCGCTCGACACGGCCGGTAGCAACGGTACCACGGCCGGAGATGGTCATAACGTCCTCAACGGCCATCAGGAACGGGAGGTCGTTGTTACGAGCAGGCGTCGGGATGTACTCGTCGACAGCGTTCATGAGCTCGCGGATAGCGTCCATCCACTTGGCGTCGCCCTCGAGAGCGCCCAGAGCGGAACCACGGATGACGGGGATGTCGTCGCCGGGGAAATCGTACTCGGAGAGGAGCTCACGGGTCTCCATCTCGACGAGGTCGATGAGCTCGTCATCGTCGACCATGTCGCACTTGTTCAGGAAGACGACGATGTAGGGAACGCCGACCTGACGGGCGAGCAGGATGTGCTCGCGGGTCTGAGCCATGGGGC
>URAQ01000202.1 GCA_900545875.1 uncultured Collinsella sp. | reverse complement strand
GACGCCTAAGCCCTCGCCTAAGACGGACACGACGGCCACGAAGGTCATCACCAAGAAGACGACCGGTAAGCTTGCCACAACGGGAGACCGCACGCTGGCAGTAGTTGGCGCGTGCCTTATCGGCGGCATCATCGTCATCATGCTCGGCATTATCTGGAAGCGTCGACGCTAAGCTACACCGCCGGGCCTTACAGCCCCGCCGCGTAAACCTTATATCGAGCACAGAAGCCCGTCCGATGTGATCGGACGGGCTTCTTGGTGGGTATCATGGTTGGACGATCATTAGGAGGTTTTCCCTACATGGAATTGTTTGAGCCGATTCTTCATTTCTTTGAGCAACGGTGGGTCCACAACATCATCTGGGCCGTCATCTTGGCGATAGGCACCGCCGTCGCCGCCAAGGTCGTATCCAAGACCCTGAACCATCTGCTTAACCGAGACGATAACCCGCTACCGGCATCGAGTATCTTCATCAACATCGCGCGCGCCGTCATCTGGATGATCGGCGGCAGCTTTATCCTCGACAACTGTTTTGGCATTAATGCAAACGCCCTCGTCGCCGCTCTTGGCGTCGGCGGCATCGCCATCTCCCTGGGTTTCCAGGACACGCTCTCAAACCTTATCGGCGGCATGCAAGTGACCTTTATGGGCATCATCAAGCCCGGCGACAATATCGAGGTCGGCGGTGTGTCGGGCGTGGTCCAAGACATCACTTGGCGCCATACAACGATTGAGGATGCCTGTGGACAGACCATCATTGTGCCCAACTCCAACATCTCCAAGAACACGCTCGTGCATTTGATGCCCTTTGGACGCGTGGCCGTGCCCGTTGCCGTAAAGGACACGTCTAAGTGGGCTTCCCTTGACGCGCTGGCAGACGAGCTCACGAGCGCAACCAAAACGGCCGTCTCGCCCATCTCGGGCTTTGACAAAGAGCCCTACGTGCTCTTTAGCGAAATCGGCGACTTTGGCATCAAAGGAAAGATCATCTTTATCGTCAGCGACGACAGCACCACTTTCACCGCTGCCGACGCCTGCATCCGCGCCATCGCCCCCATCATCGCCTAAACCACCGCAAAGGGGTCAGGCATCTTTGTAGTGGTTTTCATTCGTGGTACCATGGTTCATATAGTTGTTTAAACGACTAAGGGAGCAACATTATGGAAGAGGCCTATCGTCAAGCACGCAAGCGCGGCGAGCAAGGACGTCGACGCGCCATTAGCCAAAGCGAGCATCCATACCTTACGGACCTCGATAGCTTGGTTGCTCAGCTCCCCTTAGGTCAGCGAGAGAATGTCGGCCTGCGGGATATTCCGCTCGAAATGGTCGTCGGCACGGTCACCAAGGGCCGTCAGTCCGCCTTTTCGTGTAACTTTATGCCCCTGCTGCCGTTTAACACCGAGTTCGCCCGCAAGTGGTCCAACCTCTACGATATCCAGGTAACCGAGGGCTATCGCGACCCCATCATCGTCACCGAGTTCATGCATCGGTTCTATGTCCAGGAAGGCAACAAACGCGTCAGTGTCCTCAAATTCCTGGACGCTCCAACGGTTTCGGCCAGGGTTACCCGTCTCTACCCCGGCACATGGGATTCCGTCGAAAGCCGCCTGTACGGTGAATTCTGCGCGTTTTGGCGCGTCTGCCCCCTATACGAGATCGAGTTCTCGCGTGAGGGAAGCTACGAGACGCTCGCCAAGATGCTCGGTCAGAACCTTATCGAAAAATGGCCGCAGAAAAAGGTCGACTACCTGCGCCACACCTTCCTGCTCTTTAAGCGCGCCTACCTTCGCGCAGGCGGCGACCACCTGGACATTACGCCTGCCGACGCCATGCTCGTTTACCTCAATGTGTACAACCAGGACCGCCTGCTGGATACGCCGACGGATATCGTCGTAAACCGCCTGTGCAAGATCTGGCGCGAGCTGGTCATTGCCGGCAAAAATGACGAGGACAAGGTCGATCTTGTCGAAGCGCCGAGCGTCGATGAGGAGGAGTCGCCCGCCAAGTCCACCTCTGGCGTGCTCAACTTCTTTATGGGCAAGACTGTCTATTCGGCGGCCAACCCCCTGCGTATCGCCTTTATCCATGAGTTCCCCTGTGCGGCGTCGAGCTGGGACAGTCTGCACGACCAAGGGCGTCAGTATCTCGATGAGCACTTTGACGGCATCGTGCGCACCGAGGCGTTCGAGGACTGTCGCGATCCGGACGTGTTCTACGCCGCCGTGGAAACGGCTGTCAAACATGGAGACAACGTCATCTTCTCGACCTCGCACCGCCTGATGGAATACACGCTCAGAGCTGCCGTTGAGTATCCCCAGGTTCGGTTCCTTAACTGCTCTATCGGCCTTCCCCACCAAAGCGTCCGTTCGTACTTTGGCAAGATGTACGAGGCCAAGTTCCTCCTGGGCGCCCTTGCCGCCAGCATGGCGGACAACCATCGCATCGGCTACCACGCGTCGGTCTTCGCATCCGGCGCGCTCAGCGAGATCAATGCCTTTGCCATCGGCGCCTCGCTGCTCGACCCCCGCGCGCAAATTATCCTCACCTGGGGCGATGTGCCCGCCGGCGGTCTTGCCGAGGCCATGTGCCGCGAAGGCGTGAGCGTCATGACCGGCGCTGACATGTCAAAGTCGCTCGAAGACCCTACGGCCTACGGACTCCACCGCCTGGTCGATGGCAAGGTTTCCGGCATCGCCATGCCGGTATGGAACTGGGGCCGTTACTACGAGCTCATCGTTCGCAGCCTTCTGCACGGCACGTGGGACGAGACCAGCGATGACAACCAAGTGCGCGCCGTCAACTACTGGTACGGCATGAGCTCCGGCGTTATCGACATCCGTTACGCTCCGGGCCTACCCTACCAGACGCGCAAACTCGTGCAGTTGCTCCGCAACGGCATTGTCGAGGGATCCATCAACCCCTTTGGCGGCGAGCTCCACAGTCAGAACGGCGTGGTACAGATCGAAGGCTTCCCTCCGCTGCCGAGCACGCAGATTGTCGAGATGAATTGGCTGGCGGATAACGTGGTAGGCACCATTCCGCAGCTCGACGATGAGCCGAAAGTCCCTGCCCTATGAAAATCCTTGCCATAGCCGATACCGAAGAACGATGCCTTTGGGAGTGCTTTCGCAAGGAACGCTTTGAGGGCGTCGACCTGATTTTGTCCGCCGGCGATCTGGACCCGGACTATCTTGAGTTTTTGGTTACGGTCATCAACAAACCGCTCATCTACGTGCGTGGCAATCACGATGACCGCTACGCACGTCATGCACCGGGCGGATGTATCTGCGTAGAAGACAGCGTGTACACGTACCGAGGGATTCGCATTGCGGGCCTTGGCGGGTCCATGCGTTATCGCGACGGCGCCAACATGTACACCGAACGCGAGATGTCCAAGCGTATGCGTAAGCTGTCGCGTAAGGTTAGGATGGTCGGCGGGTGCGACATTCTGCTTACCCATGCGCCCGCCGCCGGTATGGGTGATCTGGACGATCTACCGCATCGAGGGTTTGAGTGCTTTAACACGGCGCTTGAGTCCTGGGGAGCCGACTACATGGTGCATGGGCATGTACACCAAAGCTACGGTTACGATTTTCAGCGCGAGCGGCAACATGCGTGCGGAACGACAATCATCAACGCGTGCGGCTACACGCAGTTTGAACTCGACCAGACGCACTACCCCATCCGCGGCTGGCAAGCAGCTTGGCTCAACTCACAAACCATGCGCCGCGAGCTCAAACGCCACGAAGCCATCGAGTCTTCAACAGCCAGAACCCCCTGGTAACCACCTTTAAGGCTTGACGCTGCGCCGGCCCCAAGCACCCCATCTCGCCCCTCAA